>NZ_JAENKR010000001.1:0-77673 GCF_016598965.1 Campylobacter sp. TTU-622 | reverse complement strand
AATTTATATATTTTATTTGAAAATTAAAAGAAAAATTAAAAAAGGTGTTTTATGCAACCTTTAGTTTCAATTATAATTCCTATTTATAATACAAAAAACTATTTAGAACAATGTCTAAAAAGTGTGATAAATCAAACTTATACTCATTTAGATATTATTTTAGTTGATGATGGAAGTGATGATGGAAGCTTAGAAATAGCACAAAATTATGTAAAAAAAGATAAAAGGTTTTTTCTTATTTCCAAAAAGAATGGCGGTTTGAGTTCTGCAAGAAATATGGGATTAGAATTTATTAAGCAAAGCCCTTTAAGAACATATTTTCAAAGCAATAAGAAAATTAAAATTAAAAGCTATTTAAACACAAATTTTTTTAATTATGATCAAACAATCATAAAAAATGAAAAAATTAATTTTCTTTTTACAAACACAGCTCAATCGCGCTATATTAAAACTTCTTTAAAAAATATTAATGAATTAATCATACAAAGACTACCTAAAAGAATTATACATTTTTTAGACTCTGATGATTATTTAGAAAAAGATTGCATTGAAACTTGTGTTAAAAAAATGCTTGAATTAAAACTAGATATTTTTATACATTCCTTTAAAGAATTCTTAGAACACAAAAAAACTTTTATCACTCATCCAGATACTGATATTTTAAAAAATACTAAGAAGAATTTTTACAAAAATGGCCTTGATTTGTTAAAAGATAATTCATTATATCTTTTTTATTTTGCTTGGCAAGGAAGTTTTAAAAGCAAAATGTTAAATTCTTATAAACTTCGTTTTACTTATGGTATTTATCATGAAGATCATGACTTTGGAACGATTTTGTTTTTAAATGCCAAAAATATTTATTATGAAAATATAAAATTAATGGTTTATAGAATTAGAGAAAATTCCATCACTCAAAGCCAACAAGATACTAAATTTCCAAAGAAACTACCCAAAAATCAAGAATTTTTAAGAGAATATTTTAATAATTACAATGATTTAAGATCTTATTTTAAGGCACATTGTTTATGTGTTATTGCCGTTAATATTTTTAACTTCATTTGCCAAAACCAAAAATATAAAAAAGATCGTTTTTTGATTAAAGCTTGTTCTTATTACACAGATTTTTACATGCTTGAATTTTATCCTCTTTCTTATTTGCATACAAAAGAACTACTTCAAAAGTTAAATCTTAGACTAAGATTTAAAATAATGTTTCGTTTATTTAAAAAAGATTTTAAATTAAAGCTATTGCGATTTAAATCTTGTATTGATTTTAAAAAAATCAATACAAGATAATATGAGCTTGCTGAGGCCCATGCACTCCAAAAACAGTTATAAGTTCTATATCAGCTGTTCTTGATGGTCCTGCAATAAATAAAATATTACTTGGTAAAGTTTTATTTTCTTCTTTTGCTAAATTTAAAGCTTCACTAAGACTTTTTACTATATTTTGCTTTTGAAGTAAAACTATGCAAAGTTTTGGAGCTAAAGAAAGCATTCTAGGTTGATCTTTGCTTGAAAGCACTAAGGCTACCCCATGGGAACTAACCCCTACTCTTGCGTGTATTACAGAAAAATCACTTTGAAAAACTTCAGTTCTTAACTCTTCTATATTTTTATCAAAACAAATTTTTTCATTAGCTTTTATTTTTGATAAATCTAAATTTAAGCTTTTTCCATAAATCATTTTTTGATAATCATACTTTGCTACAATTTCATTGATCTTTTCTTCAAGCTTATCTTTGGAGCATTCTTCTACTATGTATTTATTATCACTCATTTTTTGTTTTAATTCACTAAGCATATCATCTTTAGTATTTATATGATCTATTGGATCAATACTTGGAATAAAAGTAAAATCTTTTTTGCTATAAGCATTTTTAATTTTATTTAAAATACTCTCTTTGCTTTTTGAAGAAAGTTCTAAAATTCTATTACTCATAAATCACTCCTTCAAGCTTTTCTATCTCTTTATATAAATCTTTCTTAATTTGTGGCAACTCTTTAAAAGTACTCCAATTTTTAATCACAGGTAAAGAATCTTTAAAACTATGCAATAAAGAATTAAAATAATGGGCCTTTGATAAAGAAAATCTCCATAAATTTCCATTTGTAGCTAGATCCTTAAATCTTGCAAAAGCAAAAGCTTCTGCTTTATTGTGTTTAACTAAATTTGCACCTATTGGCGGATTATCTCCTTGTCCCACCTTATCTCTTCTTAATTTTCTAATCAAATCTGCTAAAGGAATTTTAACAGGACAAACTTCAGAGCAACGTCCACAAAGCGAACAGAATGTTAAAATATCTCCTGTATAATCAATACCAAAAATATTAGGACTAATTACTTCTCCTATGGGTCCTGGATAAGTTGTTTGATAAGTATGTCCTCCTATTTGATCATAAACAGGACAAAAATTCATACAAGCTCCACATCTTATACATCTTAGCGCTTCATAATAATCTTCATTTGAAAGCATATTGGTGCGGTTGTTATTAAAAAGTATTATATGTACTTCTTTAGGCCCATCTAATTCCCCATTTTTTCTAGGACCCGTAATGATATTATTATAAGTTGGAATAAATTGTCCTGTTGCAGAAGGGGTGAGTAAAGATACCATAGTAGCAGCATCTTCAAAACTTTCCATTACTTTTTCAATTCCGCAAAGTGCTATATGGATATCAGGAGCTGTGGTACACATTCTACCATTTCCTTCATTTTCTATAAGCCAAAAAGCTCCTTCTTTAGACATAGCAAAATTTACTCCACTTAAACCCAGTTTTAATCCCTCAAATTCATTTCTTAAATGTTTTCTTGCTATAGCATTAAGTTTTTCAGGCTCACTCTCTAAAGTAGCACCTAATTTTTCTTCAAAAATTTTTCCAATCTCATAACGATTTCTGTGGATTGCAGGAACAACTATATGAACAGGATTTTCACCATTTAATTGTAAAATAAGTTCTCCTAAATCTGTTTCAATTGCTTTAAAGCCTTTATTTTCTAAGTAATGATTTAAGCCTATTTCCTCACTTGCCATAGACTTTCCCTTAAGAATCTTTGTGATATTTTTTTGCACCATTAGTTCATAAATTAATTCACAAGCTTCTTCTTTGGTATCAGCCCAATGCACTATCATACCATTTGCACTAGCATTTTTTTCAAATTCTAAAAGTCTATCTTCCAAATTCATTAAAGCATTGTTTTTAGCTTGTTTGGCTTTAGATCTCAAGCCTTGCCAATCTTTAAATTTATCATCAATTACCTTAAGACGATTTCTTTGCAAAGTATGCATAGCATTTATGAGATTTTCTTGCATTTGTTTATCATTAAGTTTGATTTTAACCATTTCTTCATGAGGAATTTTATTCATAGACTCTCTCCTTGTAAGCGTTTATTTAGAAAATCGTACAAATGAATAGCCTTTATATCAAGTCCCATTTTTTGCATCGTTCCACTAATATTTAAAAGACAACCCCCATCTGCACTAACTAAATATTTAACTCCTGAGTTTTGTATATCTTTAATCTTACTTCTAGCCATAGCATTTGAAATTTCTGGTTCTTTTACGCAAAAAGTTCCTCCAAAACCACAACATTCTTCTTCATATTCTAAAGGAACAAGTTCTACATTTTTAAGTCTTTTAATTAAATTTTTATTAGCATCAATACTTTTTTGAACTCTTAAAGCGTGACAATTAGAATGCCAAGTAATTTTTATAGGCTCTCCTTTATCTTCATAATCAACATTTAAAACTTCATCTAAATATTGCGAAAGCTCTATAACTCTTTGAGAAAAATCTTTTACTTTTTCAAAATGCACATCATCTTTAAAAAGTTCTAAATAATCATGGCTCATCATTCCTGCACAAGATCCACTTGGAACCACTATAGGATAAGGCTCATCAAATAAATTTACATTATAAAGGGCTATTTCTTTACTTTCTTTAAAATATCCTGAATTAAATGAAGGCTGAGAACAACAAGTTTGTTTTTTCTTAAATATTACCTCAACACCTTCTCTACGCAAAAGCTTTAAAGCATTTAAAATTGTATCTTGCATAGCAGCTATTCCTAAACAAGTCGCATAAAAATATACTTTTTTCATATTTTAACCTTTCTATTTTAAAACTACAGGAGGAATGATACCTTGCAAAAAGAAAGCTATTATACAAGTCCAAATTCCTACCAAAATAACAAAAGCTATAGAATACTTAAGAGTGAATTTAAAAAGCTCTGATTCTCTTCCTACAAGGCCTACTGCAGCACAAGCAACAGCTATACTTTGAGGACTAATCATTTTTCCAACTACTCCACCAACTGAGTTAGCTGCTAAAAATAAAGCTTCGCTTACTCCAAGTTTTTGTGCACTAATTTGCTGAAGGGCTCCAAAAAGTAAATTTGCACTAGTATCCGATCCTGTTAAGAAAACTCCTATCCAACCAATAATAGGAGAAAAGAAAGAAAAGGCTCCTCCTGTATGTGCAAAAGCAAGTCCTAAAGTTGAACTCATACCACTATTTTTAGACACAAAAGCAAAAGCCACAACAAGACCTATGGTAAGACAAGGTATAGCCATTTCTTTTAAAGTTGCATTAAAACATTCAACAGCATCATTTGCTTTAATTTTTAATATAACAATAGTTAAAAAAGCCGCAAAAAGTATAGCTGTTCCAGCCTGAGCAACATTTTTTCCATTAATTAAATCTATTCCAAGTCCTAAATTTATAGGTTTTAATATTGTATTATCCACTATAGAAGGACTCAGGATGCCTCCACTTATATTATTAAAAGCCAAACTAATACTTGTAAAAGCTAAAATTCCATCTTTTGTAAAAAGTTCTTTAAAAAATGGCTGAGTCCAAAAAATTATACATACAATAAGTAAAATAAAAGGAGTCCAAGCTTTAATTATTAAACCCATATTCAAATTTAAATCATTTTTAAAATCTGTTTTTCCATCTACACGATATATATTTTTAATTTTATAAAATTTTAGAAAAACTATAGTAAGAGCAAGAGAAACAACTGCCGAAATAATACTCGGAAGCTCAGCACCCAAATAATTTGAACTCAAAAATTGAGTTAAAGTAAAACTAATTGACGCTACTAAAACAGGTGCAAAAGTTTCTTTAATACCTTTAAATCCATCCATTAAAAAAACTACAAAAAAAGGAACTATAAAAGAAAGTGGCACAAGCATACGCCCTATCATAGCAGAAATAGCTCCTCCTTGAATTCCCAAAAGATCACACATAGCAGTTACTGGAATTCCTACTGCTCCAAAAGCAACGGGAGCAGTATTTGCTATCAAACAAAGCCCAGCAGCTTGTAAAGGTTTAAAACCAAGTCCTACCAAAAGTGCAGCCGTAATAGCAATGGGACCACCAAAACCAATGGCTCCTTCTAAAAAAGAACCAAAACAAAAACCTATTAAAATAACTTGAATTCTATGATCAGGAGTAATACTCATCATACTTTGTTTAATGATTTCAAAAGAACCTGATTTAATCGAAAGCTTATAAAGAAAAATTGCTGCAATAATAATCCAAGCAATAGGCCACATTCCATTTATAAAACCTTGTATAAAACTAGCTCCAACTAAATTCCAAGGCATTTTATAAATTATTAAAGCTACTAAAGAAGCCAACACAACTGTTAAAAATCCTGCTTGATAGCCTTTAAGTTTAAAAAAGACTAAACATATTAAAAAACAAAATATAGGCAAAAAAGCAAATAAAGCACTAAGCCAAATATTTCCTAGCGGATCATAAACTTGTTCCCACATATTTTTATCCTTTTTGATTTTATCTTTTTAGATTTTAGCAAAACGATAAATTAAAGTAGGAGTTTTAATAAATATTTAAATTTAATTGAGTATTTTTGTAACAGAATAATTTTTTAATTTTGTAACAAAATAAACTATATTTGCTAAAAAAACACATATACACATTAAAAATGCCAAAACTATAGGAGTATTTGCATTTATAATTCCAACAAAAAATGAAACAATCCCAGCTAAGCCAAACTGCATAGTTCCAAGTATAGCAGAAGCTGTACCAGAGCATTGCTTAAACCTTGCCATAGCTAAGGTTGTAGTATTTGGCGCTATAAAACCTAAACAAGCTATGCTTATAAAAATCAATATCTCAAAAAGATAAAAATTAGGATTTAAAAAAGCACTTAAAAATAAAATTAAAGTTGCAACAAGCATTAAAAATAATGCATAAGATAAAATTTTCTCAGAATTAAATTTTAAAACTAATTTTGCATTAATATTTGCACAAAGAACAAAACCAAAGGCATTTAAACCAAAAAGTATTGCGAATTTTTGCTCGCTTAAATCAAAAAATTTTGTAAAAATAAAACTAGATCCTGTAATATATGCAAACATAGCACTAAGAGCTAATGAAGCAGACAATACATAAGTTAAAAAAATCTTATCTTTTAAAACAATACTATAAGCACTTAAAGTTTGCCTAAATGAAAATTTTTGATTTTGAGTTAAATTTGCACTTTCTTGAAGTCCAAAAATTATCATAAAAAATAAAATGATTCCAAGAATAAATAAGGTGATAAAAATACTATGCCAAGAAAAATAATTAAGAAGTATTCCTCCAAAAGTAGGAGAAATCATAGGAGCTAAAGATGAAAAAACCATCATTAATGCAAAAATCCCCGTTGCTTCTTTGATTTCAAATAAATCATTAACAATAGCCCTTGCTATCACAATACCTGCACACCCGCCAAGAGCTTGCAAAAATCTTGAAAAAATAAAAAGAAAAATATTATCTACCATAACACAAGCAAAACTAGAAATCATAAAAAGTAAAATCCCAAAAATAACAGGTTTTTTACGCCCAAAAATATCGCTTAAAGGACCATAAATAAGCTGTCCTAAAGAAAAGGCTATAAAAAAACTTGCTAAAGAAAGTTGTGTTAAAAAAGTACTTGTTTTAAAACTTTGTTCTACGTGAGTTAAAGCTGGTAAATACATATCCGTAGAAAGTGGAGCTATACTAGACATTAAAGCTAAAATTATAATGAGTTTAAATTTTTTAAATCCTTGAATTGAAGTAGGTTTTTGCATTAATTTTCCTTAAAACAAAAATTTAACATAAATTCTACCAATACAAACTATATTCCTAAAACAAAGCTTTTATTATATGTTAAAATATTTAAAATACCATAAAGGAAATATTATGCAAATTTATGAAAAACAAATTCAATGTCCAAAATGTAATGAATTTATAAATATCAATCAAGCACTTTATACTCAAGTTTTAAATCAAGCAAATTTAGAAATTCAAAAACAAAAACAAGAATTTAATAAAGAAGTAGAAGAAAAAAGATTGGAGTATAAAAAACATTTAGCCAAACTTGAAGAAGAAAAGGTAAAACAAGAAGAAATTATTAAGCAAAAAATTCAAGAGGGTTTGAAAAATCAAATAGATCAAATAGAAAAATCAATGCAAAAAGAACAAGACAACTTTAAAAAGCAATTCATTCAAAATTTTATTAAAGAACACGAGAAAGAAAAACAATTAATACAAGATGAATTAGAGAAAAAAAGTAAAGAATTAACTGAATTAATTTTTCTAAAGGCTGAAAATGAACAATTAAAAAGAGAACAAAAAGAAAATGAAGAAAAAATCAAATTTTTAGCCAAACAAGAAGCTTTTAAAGAATTTAAAGAACAAGAAAAGAAAAATTTAGAATTTGAAAAAGAACGTTTGCGTATTGAATTTGAACATAAAAAAAACGAAGAAGAATTAAAGCAACAAGAACTAAAGCTACAACTAGAAAGCATCAAAAAAGAACTTGATGCCGCAAAAAGAAAAGCGGAACAAGGATCGCAACAACTTCAAGGAGAAGCACAAGAACTTCTTATAGAAGAATTTTTAAAAAATGAATTTTTAACAGATGAAATTAAAGAGGTTCCAAAAGGCATTAATGGAGCAGATTGCTTACATATTGTTAAAGATCATTTTGGAAATATTTGTGGAAGTATTTTATATGAAAGTAAAAGAACTAAAGAATTTAATAAAGAATGGCTTGATAAACTTAAACAAGATAGTATTAAAACAAAAGTAGATATTGCTGTTTTGCTCACAAAAACTATGCCAAAAGATCAACAAAAAATTCATTTTAAAGAAGGAATTTTAATTTGCACTTTCAATGAATTTAAAAGTGCAATTTGCGTTATTAGAGAAAGCATTATAAATTTTCATAGACTTAAAAATTCTTTAGAAAATAAAGAAGAAAAAAATCATCTTTTATACGAATATTTAAATTCTAAAGAATTTAGCACTCAAATGACTTTGATTTTAAAAACTTATCAAAATATGAAAGAAGATTTAGAAAGTGAAATGAGAGCTATGCAAAACATATGGAAAAAAAGAGCAAGAGCTATAGAAAGTTTGAGTTTTAATTCTCATTCTATCGTAGGCTCTTTAAATGCTATATTTGGAACTTTAAAAGGAAAAAATCTTATAGGAGAAGAAGGATTAAAAAGTCTTGAAAATCTTGCTAGGGAAGAAGAATAAAATAAGGTTTAATTTACCTTTTTTTAAATACAATCGTGCTAAAGTATTTTTAAAAATTTCAAATAAAAGGGTAAAAGCATGATGCCTTTTAGTGATGAAGAGCTTGTAAATCCTGTTAAAGCTTGTTTGGAAAAAAATATACACATTTTAGAAAGAGATGGCGGGGGGTTAGAATTTTTAGGAATAAAAAAAGGCGTAGTTTATGTTCATCTAATTGGCGCTTGTAAAGGTTGTTCAGCAAGTGGAACAACTTTAAAATATGGACTTGAAAGACAATTAAAAATTGACATTCATCCTGATATAACTCTTATTAATTTAGATGGTGGAGCACAAGAATTTGCAAAATTATAAACAGCTTGGCATTGATCATTTTTATAGGAAAGATTTTAAAACTGCAAAAACTTATTTTTCTTTAGCTTATGAAAAAAGAAAAAATAAACGTTTATTAAATTTCATAAATCTTTGTGATTTAGCCTTAAATCATCCTCAAGAAGCTCTTTTGCTTTTTGAATTCTATATAGACAATTATCGCTTAAAATTCATCGATAAAGATTTTGATCAAATTTTGAACTCTATTGAATTTAAAAATGCATTACCAAAAGAAAGTGAATTTGAAGATGGTTATGCCCTTAATTATAAAGATTTTTTAATAAGCGAAGAAAAAATTGGCTTTAAAAAATCTTTTGAAAATATTATTTATTCTGGAAAATTAGTCATCAATGATAAAGAAGATTTTTTAGAATTTTTAGAAAAGCTTCTTGATAATGGTTATAAAGATTTTACTTTAAATTATATAGAAGATGTTTTCTTACATTTTTGGGCAAATAAAAAATTTATTAAAATTCAAAAAAAATTATTAAAGATGAAAAATGATTCTAAAATTTAAAGACACTTTTATAACCGATAATTCTTTAGAATGTCAAAAAGATTGTTTTTTCTTATGCAATAGTCAAAACAAACAATTTATTGATCAAGCTAAAAAACAAGGTGCAAAAATCATCAATGTAGAGGAATGTAAAAAACTTTTAGATATTGATGAAAATATTCAAATTATAGGTATAACAGGAACAAATGGCAAAACAACAACTGCAGCTGCTATTTATTCTATTTTACTAGATTTAGGATATAAATGTGCTCTTTGTGGAACAAGAGGTGCTTTTATAAATGATAAACAAATTAATGAAAAATCTCTTACCACAGAGCCTATATTAAAAACTTTAGAATATTTAAGCAAGGCAAGTAAAGAAAGATGTGATTTTTTTGTGATGGAAGTAAGCTCACATGCTTTAGTTCAAAATCGCATTGAAGGTTTAAAATTTAAAGCAAAAATTTTTACCAATATCACAATAGATCATCTAGATTTTCATCAAAATTTTAACAATTATCTTTTAGCCAAAGAAAGTTTTTTTACAGATGAAAGTATAAAATTTATCAATAAAGATGCAAAAACTATTCGTTTTAATGTAAAAAATTCTTTTACTTATGGCATAGAAAATCCTTCTTATTATCATATTAAAGCCTATTCTTTAAATGAAGGTGTTTCAGCTATTGTAATGGCCGGAAATCAAAAGAGTTTCCATATCAACTCTTCTTTGCTTGGTCTTTTTAATCTTTATAATCTTTTAGCTGCAAGTGCTCTTATTAATGAACTTTTAAAACCTGATATAAAAAAACTAGAAGCTGCTATTTCAAATTTTGGAGGAGTTTGCGGAAGAGTTGAAGAGATAGCAAAAAATGTAATTGTCGATTTTGCCCATACTCCAGATGGAATTGAAAAAATCCTTGATACCTTTAAAGATAAAAAAATGATTGTTGTTTTTGGTGCGGGAGGAAATAGAGACAAAAGCAAACGTCCTTTAATGGGAAAAATTGTTGAACACTATGCTAAATTAGCTATTATTACAAGTGATAATCCAAGAGATGAAGAGCCCAATAAAATTATAGAAGATATTTTGCAAGGATTTGAAAATAAATCAAAAGTTTTAACAATAACAGATCGCAAAGAAGCTATTTATAAAGCTTTAAAACTAAAAGAACAAGATGATTTGGTTTTAATTTTAGGCAAAGGAGATGAGAACTACCAAGAGATTAAAGGTATAAAATATCCTTTTAGTGATAAAATTATTATTCAAGAATTTTATAAAAATCAAGGAAAATAAATGTTTGATAATTTAGATCTTTCAAAAATGGGAGAACTTTTAAACAAGGTTCAAGAAAAAGCAAAAGCCATGGAATCAGAACTTGATAAAAAAGAATTTTGTGCAAAAAGTGGTGCAGGACTTGTTAAGGTCAGTGCAAATGGAAAAGGTGAAATTATTGACATTAATATAGATGATTCTTTACTTGAAGATAAAGAATCTTTGCAAATTTTACTTATTTCTGCCACTAACGATGTTTTATCTATGGTTGCAAGAAATCGTAATTCTTTAGCCACAGATGTTTTAGGAGGGTTAAAATTATGATTAAAATTTTATTAAGTTTTTTTATTTTGCTTTCTTTATCTTTTGCGATAGAAAGACCAAGATTTGAAGATTTTGTAGCTTGTTACGAAAGAAATAAAGCAAGTAAATTAAATTATGAAGGTATGGATGCTTTTGTTTTAGATGAAAATTTACTTGCTGTTATAAAAAAACCTGATACAAAGCTTAACAAATATGTAAAATATGATCCATTTTTAAATTTATATCTTGTAAGAACAGATTTTAGTCTTATCCCTACAAAAATGGTAGATGAACAAAATTTAACACGTAATGATTGGGTAGGAATTTTAGATCCAGATAAAGCTTACATAGGGCATATTAAATATTTAGCACAAAATCTAAATGAAAGAGATCAACTTGATTTTAACTCAAAAATTGGAATTTTAAGCACTCCTTGTTGTAATATGCTAGGTATTGCACTCAATAACAATGCTTTTATTGGAAATCGTTATTTAAAACATTTTATGAAATATAATGATGTTTATTGGGGAGATATTGGGGTAGATTTTGATCTTAGAGAAAATAAAATATATGTTCAAAATGTAAGAAAAAATGGTCAATTTTTAATCAATGATCAGATCCTTAGCGTTGATGGAGAAAACATAAAAGATTTAAGAAAACTTAATGAAAAAATTCTTTTTGCCGACAGGGGAAGTACGCTTTATTTTAATGTTTTAAGAGATAATCAAGAACTTAATATCTCAAGCGTTGTCTTTGAAAAAGATATAAGTCATTTTAATCTTCCAAGCAATAAACCAAAACCAGCTCCAACAAGTTTTAAAAGTAATTTAGGCCTAAGTGTTAATAAAGCTCTTATCATAACAAAAGTTGAACCAAATTCTAAAGCAGCAACAGCAGGATTTATGGTTGGCGATCAAATTTTACGTGTTAATAATCAAATTATTAAAGACTTTAAAAATTTACAAGATATTCTTATAAAAGGAAATGATTTTAATGTTTTAATCCAAAGAAAAAGTGATAAACTGCCTTTAAGTCGCTTTTATGATAATTTAGCAACCGATATTAACTCTAGAGCAGATGGTGAATTTCAATTTTTCATAAGGCTTAGGAAGTGAAAGAACTTTTTACAAAACACTTAAATAGCCATCTTCCAAATGTAAAAAGTTTCCATCCTTTTTTCAATGAAGCCCTAGCTTCAATGCTTAAAGCGGGAGGAAAACATTTTCGCGCCCAACTCCTTTTAGGAGTAGTAGAAGCCAAAAATCCAAAACTTTTATCTGATGCACTAGATGCTGCTTTGGCTTTAGAATTTATGCATACTTATTCTTTAATCCACGATGATCTACCTGCTATGGATAATGCTGATTTACGTCGCAATCTTAAAACTTTGCATAAAGCCTATGATGAAGCTACAGCTATTTTAGTAGGCGATGCTTTAAACACAGAAGCCTTTTTATTGCTCTCGCGTTTAAAATTAAAAGATAGCATTAAAATTAATCTAATACAAACCCTAGCCTTTAATGCAGGAATTAATGGTATGATTATAGGACAGGCTATTGATTGTTTTTTTGAAAATCAAAAACTAAATTTAGAAGAACTTGAATTTTTACATATACACAAAACTGCTAGATTAATAGCCGCTAGTTTAAAAATGGGTTGTGAAATTTGTGAATTAGATCCACAAGAAACAGAACAAATTTATAATATAGGTTTAAAACTTGGTCTTATCTTTCAAATTAATGATGATATTATTGATGTTATAATGAATGAAAAAGAAAGTGGAAAATCTTCAAAATCTGATATTAATAAAAATTCTTTTGTTAATTTATTAGGGCTTGAACAAGCTATTTCACATAAAGAAAAACTAATCAAAGAATGTAAAAACAATCTTCAAACTCTAGATAAAAATTTAGCAAAATTACTATTTAATTTAATTACGCAATATTTGCAATAAAGGTAAAATATGGATATACAAATTCTTCAAAAACAAGCAGATACTTTAAGATTTTTAAGTGCTGATATGATAGAAAAAGCCAACTCAGGGCATCCAGGAGTAGCCTTAGGTTTAGCTGATATTTTAACAACTCTTAGTCTTCATCTAAAACATAATCCTAAAAATCCTAATTGGCTTAATCGCGATAGACTTATTTTTTCAGGTGGACACGCAAGTGCTTTAATTTATAGCTTCCTTCATCTTTGTGGCTATGATTTAAGCTTAGAAGATCTTAAAAATTTTAGACAAATTCATTCTAAAACACCAGGACATCCAGAAATCTCAACTCCAGGTATAGAAATTGCCACAGGTCCATTAGGACAAGGAGTGGCTAATGCTGTAGGTTTTGCAATGGCAGCAAAAAAAGCAGCTTTTTTGCTAGGAGAAGATCTTATTGATCATAAAATTTATTGCTTTTTAGGAGATGGGGATTTACAAGAAGGAATTTCTTATGAAGCTTGTTCTTTGGCAGGAGTGCATAAACTAGACAATCTTATTTTAATTTATGATAGCAATAATATATCCATAGAAGGTGATACTGCTTTAGCTTTTAACGAAAATGTAAAAATGCGTTTTAAAGCGCAAAATTTTGAAGTCCAAGAAATAGACGGACACGATTTTAATGCTATTAATGAAGCTTTAATTTGGGCTAAAAATTGTAAAAAACCAAGTCTTATCATAGCCAATACAAAAATAGCAAAAAAAGCCTTAGAACTTGAAGGATCGCATAAAAGTCACGGAGCTCCTTTAGGAATAGATATTATTAAAAGAGCTAAAATAAATTCAGGTTTTAATCCTGAATTTAGTTTTGAAATTCCACAAGAAGTAAAAATTCGTTTTGAAGGAGCTATAGAACTTGGAGATTTAGAAGAAGCTAAATGGAAAGCAAAATTAAAAAATAGCGATAAAAAAGAATTATTAGAAGAACTTTTAAATCCAGATTTTTCAAAAATTACTTTTCCTGATTTCAAAGATAAAGACTTAGCCACAAGAGATAGTAATGGAGAAATTTTAAATATCTTAGCTAAAAATTTAAAAGGATTTTTAGGTGGAAGTGCAGATTTAGGTCCTTCAAATAAAACAGAACTTCACAATATGGGAGATTTTGTAGAAGGTAAAAATATCCATTTTGGTATAAGAGAACACGCAATGGCAGCAATTAATAACGCTTTTGCAAGATATGGATTATTTTTACCTTTTTCTGCTACATTTTTTATCTTTAGCGAATATCTAAAACCTGCTGCAAGAATAGCAGCTTTAATGAAAATAAAACATTTTTTTATCTTTACTCACGATAGTATAGGAGTTGGAGAAGATGGCCCAACTCACCAGCCTATAGAACAACTTAGCACCTTTAGAGCTATGCCAAATTTTTTAACTTTTCGTCCTGCAGATGGAGTTGAAAATGTAAAAGCTTGGAAAATTGCTTTAAAAGCTGATACTCCAAGTGCTTTTGTATTATCGCGTCAAAAATTAAAAGCATTAAAAGAACCTGTTTTTGGAGATGTAGAAAATGGAGCTTATTTAATTAAAGAAAATGAAAATGCTAAATTTACCCTTTTAGCAAGTGGTAGTGAAGTTAGTCTTTGTTTAGAAAGTGCAAATGAGCTTGAAAAAAATGGGATCGCGTGCAATGTTATTTCTATGCCTTGCTATGAACTTTTTAAAAAACAAAACAAAGATTATCAAGAAAGACTTTTAAAAGGTAAAGTTATAGGCGTAGAAGCAGCTAATTCTAATGAGCTTTACGAATTTTGTGATGAACTTTACACCATAAAAGATTTTGGAGAAAGCGGTAAAGAAAAAGAAGTATTTGAACATTTTGGTTTTAGCGTTTCAAAGCTTTGTGACTTTTTACTTAAATTATAAAATGTCTTGTTATTTTAAACTTAAAGAAGAAGAAAATTTAGATAGACTTTTAATTTTTGGAATTTGGGATAAAACAAATCTTCCAAAAATTAAACTTCATAAACAATTAGGTCAAAAAAATATTATTATTGATTTTACGCATTTAGAATTTATAGATACTGCTGGAGTAAGATTTTTTCTTGCTTTAGAATATGATTTAGCACAAAAAAATATAAAAGTTCAAAGACTCAACTTAAGTTCTAATTTTTCTCATTTTTTTAATTTGTGCGAAAAAAATTATAAAAGAATTTACCCCAAAGAACAAAACAAATTCTCTTATAAAGACTATTTTATAAATATTGGCAGATTAAGTGTAAATTTATTTAAGACGTTTAAACAATTCTTTTATTTCCTAGGTGCATTTTTTAGCTCTTTAGCCTTTTGTATTGCTAAGCCTAAGAAATTTAGATTTATTGCCTTTTTATATCACATAGAAGATTCTATATTAAAAGCTCTCCCTATTGTAATTTTAACCGCTTTTTTAGTAGGAGTTGTTTTAGCTTATCAAGCTGCTTACCAACTTGCTCAATTTGGAGCTAATATTTTCATTGTTGATTTAATAGGAATTTCAGCTACAAGAGAATTAGCACCCCTTATAGCAGCAATTATTATAGCAGGACGCAGTGCAAGCTCTTATACAGCACAAATTGGTGTTATGAAGATTACAGATGAAATTGCTGCTATGAATACCATGGGATTTAATTCTTTTGAATTTATTGTTATTCCAAGAGTTATGGCTTTAGTCTGCGCTATGCCCTTAATAGTTATTATAAGCGATATTGTAAGTGTTTTAGGGGGTATAATTGTTGCAAAACTTAGTCTTGATATAAATGCAGGAGAATTTTTAAGACGCTTTAGAGAAGCTATTGATTTTAAAAATATACTTATAGGGATTATTAAAGCTCCTATATTTGGATTTTTAATAGGGATTATTTCTAATTTTAGGGGATTTAATGTAGCAAAAACAACTCAAAGTATTGGAATTTTTACAACAAAAAGTGTTGTTGATACTATTTTTTGGATTATAGCATTTAATGCTCTATTTTCTGTATTTTTAACTAAAATTGGATTTTAATGATAATAAAAGCTCATAATATCACAACCTATTTTGGAACAAAACTTATCCACGATAAAGTTAATTTTGAAATTAAAGAAAATGAAATTTTTGGAATTTTGGGCGGAAGTGGAAGCGGAAAGTCAGTTCTTTTAAAACAAATGCTTCTTTTAGAGCATTTTGATGGGGGAGAATACGAAATTTTAGGCTTCAAATTAAAAGGTATTAGTGAAAAAAATGCTCTAATTTTACAAAAAAAATGGGGAGTTGTTTTTCAATTTGCCGCACTTTTTAGTTTTTTTTCTGTTTTTGAAAATATAGCTACTCCTTTAAGAGAATACACAAAGCTTGATTATAATGCAATTGAAGAAATTGTTCATATGAAAATTAAAATGGTAGGTCTTGATGAAAATGTTTTAAATCTTTACCCTAGCGAATTAAGTGGAGGTATGCAAAAAAGAGTAGCTATTGCCAGAGCTTTAGCACTTGATTCTAAACTTTTATTTTTAGATGAACCAACTTCAGGATTAGATCCTTATAGTAGCCGTGCTTTTGATGAACTCATCTTAAATTTGAAAAAAAGTTTTAATTTAAATATTATTTTAGTAACCCACGATAAAGATAGTATGAAAACCCTACTTGATCGCTTTATCATTTTAGAAGATAAAAAAGTCGCTTTTATGGGAACTTGTGAAGAACTTAAAACCCAAAATAAAAAGCTTTATCAAAGATTTATGGAGTAATTATGGAAAATAAGGCAAGTTATTTTTGGATAGGATTTTTTGTCTTTGGTGTATTCTTTTTTAGTTTTATTTTTATAATATGGTTTGAAGGATATTCAAAAGATGAAGAATTTAGCTTTTATGAAATTCACACTCAAGAATCTGTGGCAGGATTAAGCGTAAAAGCACCTGTAAGACTTTTAGGGGTTGAGATAGGAAATGTTGAAAAAATTAGCATTGATGAAAAAGATAATTTAAGTGTTAATATACTTATTAAAGTGAAAAAAAATACCCCTATAAAAGAAGACACTTTCGCTACTTTACAACTTCAAGGCATAACAGGGCTTAAATTTATCCAACTTCAAGGCGGAAGTAAAAATTCTAAAAAATTAATAAGTACAAAAACATACATTCCTATTATAAAATTTAAAGAAAGCTTTTTTACAGCGATCGATAAACAAAGTGAGCATATTTTTTCTCTTGTAAAAACAGCCGATAATAAATCAAAAATTTTACTGAGTGATAAAAATTTAAAAAACGTAGAACTTATTTTGCAAAATTTAGCTACACTAAGCTCAAATATCAATCAAAATTTTGATCTTTTAAATGAAAATCTCATAACCACAAGCAAAAAACTAGGGATCATGGCAGATGAAGTGAGTATTTTATCTAAAAATGCTAGATTAAGTCTTGAAAATATCAATAATAGTTCTACTTTGTTTAATAATCTTATTAAAAAAACCGATGATAAACTTGAAAACTTCGATGATATACGTTTTTCTTTGCTCTCTAATTTAGAACTTTTTAAAATCTTACTTTTAGAAAGTAATCAACTCTTAAAAGATTTAAGAAGAAGTCCATCAGATTTGATATTTAAAAACAATAAGCCAAAATTGGGACCAGGAGAATAAATGAAAGCTATATTATTATTTATATTGGTATTTTTAAGTGCTTGCTCAATTAAAACTACAGATATATCTCAAGAATTTATACTAAAAAGCAATGAACAAGATTTTAATCAAAGTTTTAAAACCACAGATAAAACCCTAAAAATTTTAGATCTTGATCTTCCTTTATATTTAAATTCAAAAAATATAACTTATATAAAAGATGATATAAGTGACATTTATGCTTATCATTTTTGGGCGGATACTCCTAATAATTTATTACGTTTTATGTTATTAGATAAATTAGAAAGAAGTCATCTTTTTAAAACTTTAATTGGAAAACATAGCAAAATAAATGCTGATATTGTACTAGAAGGACGTATAGACTCTTTTGAACAAATTCTAAAAGAAAATGATAATTACGCAAAAATAAATATAAGTCTTAATTTAATTGATGTAAAAAATAATGCTTTAATATCTCATAAGTATTTTACCATCAAAGAAAAAATTACAAATAATACTCCAAGAGAAATTCTTAAAGCCTTTGAAATAGGTTGTAATAAATTAAGCAATGAAGTAATTATATGGATTAATGATTCTATACAAATAAAGGAATAGTATTTGCTTTCTATTTTTAGAAATATTAATTGAAGGACAAAAATGGATGGATTAAATACACTTAAAAAACATCTAGGTGAAGTAAAAGAAATGAGTCGTTTTGAAGCAAAACGAATTTGCTCTCAAATTAATGATGCTAATGATTTTATCGGGGCTTTGCAAGTTTTAGATCTAACCTTAAAAAAAGTTTCTCAAAATATAAATCAAAGATTAGAGCTTAATCATCTTGACGACATACAAAAAAGAACCTTAGATGCTAATGTTGCATCTTTAATTCAAAATTGCTCTTTTATGAGTGTGACTTTATTTGGAAATATTTTTAATGTCTATGCTGGAGAACAATTGTTTGAATTTGAAATCACAAATCCTTTATTAATGCTCGAAAATAACGGATATGAAGGAATTTTATCTTATATAGAAGATAAAAGAGATGAGATTAAAACCATTCTCGCACAACTAGCAAGTATTATAGCTACTGGATCTATAGGTAATAATACAATCTACAATACACAAACTACAGATTTTAAAAATTTATTTAGATAAATTCTTAATAGAAATTCTATTAAGAATTTATTAAAATGATTTTTAGAAATTTAAATCCCAATTTATAGGTGTTTTTCCTAGTTTTTTTAAAATTTCATTAACTTTAGAAAAATGCTTACATCCTAAAAATTTATTTCCAGCCAAAGGACTAGGATGAGCAGCTTCTAGTATAAAATGTTTTTGTGAATCAATTAATCTTTTCTTGCTTTTAGCAAAATTACCCCAAAGTAAAAATATAAGATTTTCTCTTCTATCATTTAAATTAGAAATTACAGCATCACTAAATTCTTGCCATCCCCACTGACTATGACTTGCTGCTTTTCCTGCTTCTACACTAAGAATAGAATTTAATAACAAAACTCCTTGTTTAGCCCAAGAACTTAAATCGCCACTTTTTGGGATACTTATACCTAAATCATTATTTAATTCTTTATAAATATTTATTAAACTTGGAGGAATTCTAACCCCATTTGGAACAGAAAAACTAAGACCCATAGCCTGATTTGGTTGATAATAAGGATCTTGTCCGATTAAAATAACTTTTAAAGAATGCAAAGGAGTAAGATTAAAAGCATTAAAAGTTAAATTAGATGGTGGATATATAATTTTATTTTCTTTTATAGCTTCTATATATTTTCTTTTAAGCTCTAAAAAATATGGTTTATAAAATTCATCTTTTAAAAATTCTTTCCAATCATCATTCATTTTAATTTGGTGGAGTTTAATATTTAAATTTTCCATTATTATCCTTAAAAAATACGTTTGAAAAATTTAATAAAATTGTAGCAAAATAAAAATAGTTTTTATATCTGTAAAAAAATATTTATTATTAAATTATTTTTTTATTAATACAATAAAAAATTAATAATTAATTTTTTATTAATTAATTATTAACTATGATTCTATTATAATATTTATTATAAATCTATTTTTTATAATAAATTATTCCAAAAGAAAGGCTTGACAATGAGTTTAAGAAAAGAACATGATTTTATCGGAGAACTAGAAATTCCTAATGATGTTTATTATGGAATTCAAACTTATAGAGCTTTGGAAAATTTCCAAATGAGCGGAAGAAAACTAAAAGAATATCCTTATTTTATTAAAGCTTTTGCACAAGTTAAAAAAGCAGCTGCTTTAGCTAATAAAGATTTAGGAATGATTGAAGCCAATAGAGCTGATTTTATAGCAAAGGCTTGTGATAGAATTATCAATGGAGAATTTTTAGATCAATTTGTTGTTGATATGATACAAGGTGGAGCTGGAACAAGCACCAATATGAATGTAAATGAAGTTATAACAAATGTTGCTCTTGAAATGATGGGACATAAAAAAGGAGAATATCAATATCTTCATCCAAATGATAATACAAATTTCGGACAATCGACAAATGATACTTATCCAAGCTCTATTAAAGTTGCAGTTCATGCTAAAATGGGTGATTTATTAAAAGCTATGGAAATTTTAAAAAATGAATTAGAAATCAAAGCTAAAGAATATAAAAATATTTTAAAAATAGGAAGAACAGAGCTTGAAGATGCGGTTCCAACTACTTTAGGAAATACTTTTAACGCTTTTGCAACTTATATAAAAAGTGATATAGAAAAAATAACAAAAGCAAGAGAGTCAATGACTTATCTTAATCTAGGCGCAACTGCTATAGGAACTGGAATTTGCTGTCATCCAGACTATAAAAATTTAGTTGAAAAATATCTTAGCGAAATTACAGGAACTACTTTTAAACCCGCTGAAGATTTTATAGCAGCCACTCAAGATACAGGTGATTTTGTTCATGTTAGTGGTGCTTTAAAAACTGCTGCAGTTAGACTTTCTAAACTTGTGAATGACTTAAGACTTATGAATTCTGGTCCAAGATGTGGTTTAAGTGAAATTAACTTACCTCAATTACAACCAGGAAGTTCCATTATGCCAGGAAAAGTAAATCCAGTTATTCCTGAAGTTGTTGGAGAGGCTTGCTATGAAGTAATAGGAAATGATGTTACAATTTCGCTTTGTTCAGAAAGAGGAGAATTCGAACTTAACGCCTTTGAACCAGGAATTGCTTATGCTTTATTTAATTCTTTGGTTTTATTAGAAAATGCAATGCTAACTTTAGCAAATAAAGCTATAAAACATTTAACAGCTAATCCAGAAAATTGTAAAGAAACTATGCTAAATTCTGTATGTTTAGTAACAGCTTTAAATCCTTATATAGGTTATGAAAATTCAGCATCAGTTGCTAAAGAAGCTTTACAAACTGGAAAAAAAGTAGCTGATATTGTTTTAGAAAGAAAACTTTTAACCAAAGAAAAGTTAGACGAATATCTAACTCCTGAACATATGTTAAATCCAAGTATTGAGAAATAAAGGATTTCCATGGGCTTAGATATAATTTTGCAAATAGTTGTTCTTCTTGGTGCAATATTTATTGGTATTCGCTTAGGCGGAATCGCCATAGGCTATGCTGGTGGATTAGGAGTTGTGATTTTAGGTCTTTTCTTAGGACTTAAACCAGGAAGCATTCCTTGGGATGTTATTTTAATTATTGCTGCTGCTATTGCAGCAATCTCTGCTATGCAACAAGCAGGCGGTCTTGATTACATGGTAAAAATGACAGAAAGGCTTTTAAGAGCTAACCCTAAATTTATAAACTATCTTTCTCCAGCTTGCGGTTGGTTATTAACCATTCTTGCAGGAACTGGAAATGCTGTATTTTCTTTAATGCCTGTGGTTATAGACGTAGCAAAATCTCAAAACATAAAACCAAGTGTTCCTTTATCATTAATGGTTGTTTCATCTCAAATTGGAATTACCGCAAGTCCTGTAAGTGCTGCTGTTGTTTATATGAGTGGGGTATTAGAACCACTAGGTTGGAATTACCCTACTTTATTAGGAATTTGGATTGCAACAACTTTTATTGCTTGTATGGTTACAGCTTTAATAATAAGTCTTATAACACCTCTAGATTTAAGTAAATGTTCAATCTATCAAGAAAGATTAAAAGCAGGTCTTGTTAAAGATCCAAATGAGGTTTTACACGCTGAAAATAAACCGGGTGCTAAACTTTCTGTGGCAATCTTTTTAATCGCTGTATTAGCTGTAGTTCTTTATGCCACAGCAATATCAAATAATATCAAATGGATCGATCCAGTGATTATACCAAGAGATGCAGCTATTATGAGTTTCTTACTTACTGCAGCAACTTTAATCACTTGGCTTTGCAAAGTTGAACCATCTAAAATAATTGAAACAAGCGTTTTTAAATCAGGTATGACAGCTTGTGTTTGTGTATTTGGCGTAGCTTGGCTTGGAAATACTTTCGTAAGTGCTCACGAAGCAGGGATTAAAGAAATAGCAGGTGATTGGGTTAAACAAACTCCAGCTATGCTTGCAGTTGCATTTTTCTTTGCTAGTATGCTTTTATACTCTCAAGCAGCTACTGCAAAAGCTATTGTGCCAGTTATTATGGCTGCTTTAGGAATTTCAGCTACTAATCCGCATGACTCTTATATGTTAGTAGCTTGTTTTGCGGCTGTTTCTGCTCTTTTTGTTCTTCCAACCTATCCAACTCTTTTGGGTGCAGTGCAAATGGATGATACAGGATCAACAAAAATTGGAAAATTTATTTTCAATCACTCTTTTTTCATTCCAGGCGTTTTAGCTATCGTAATTGCTGTTACTTTAGGATTTTTTATCGCACCTTTACTTATTTAATTTAAGGGGATTTTCCCCTTTTTTTATTGTATTGATCTTGTAAATAAAATTTGTTAAAAATTTAAAGATTGTTTTCAATGTATTTTTATTTTTTTATAATGTTTCGTTTAATTTAATTTACTTTTCAAGGAATCTTATGACAAAAATACCTTTAAAAACTACCTTAATAGGTTTAAGTTGTTTATTTTTAGGAGCTTGTGCTAATCAAGCTAAAATAAATTCAAATTTCGAAAATGCTTTAGTTCAAAAATATTGCGGTGCTGATTTTTTTAATGAAAATTTAGAAAAAATCCAAAAAAATGATGATGTTATTTATACAGGCATCAATACAGGTTTAATCGCAAGAAATTGTAAAGAATTTAACAAAAGCAATGAATTTTTCGATGCAGCAGAAGATGCTTACAAATATGATGTAGATTTAGAAAGTGTTGGAAAAAAAGGTGCAAAACTCGCAGCTACTACTTTAATAAATGATAGCATTGTTGATTATGATGGTTCTTTATATGAAAGAATTATGGTAAATGTCTATAAAGGGCTTAATTTTATGAATTTAAATGATTATGCCAATGCTAGAGTTGAATTTAATCGTGCTTTAATGCGTCAAGACAAGGCTAAAGAATATTTTGCAGCTCAAATTGCACAAAATAGAGAAGATTTAGAAAAAGCTAAAAAAGAAGATCCAAATTATGCTAAAAATATGAATGAAAACTCAAAAGTTATCGAAGAACAATATAATAGTTTATTTAAAGAATTTGATACAACCAAAAAATTTGTAAATCCTTATGCAACTTATATTGCTTCTGTATTTTTCTTTATGGATCAAGATTATAGAAAAGCAGCTGATTTATTTAGAGAAGTAGCAATCATCAATCCTAAAAATAAAGAAATTCAAAAAGAAGCTAAAATTTTTAACAATTATGCAAAAAAAATCAATTCTAAAAATAATAAAAAATATATTTTTGTTGTTTATGAAAATGGTATGGGTGTAGTAAAAGATGAATTTAGCATAACTTTACCTTTTATAGTAAATAAAAATATCATTAGTACAAGTCTTGCTTTGCAAACTTTGAAAAAAAGAGAAGCTTCTTTTGAAAATTTAAATATCAATGGTATTAATACTACTGAAGTTGTAGATTTAGATGATATTGTAGCAACTGAATTTAAAATCAATATGCCAGCAATGATTAGCAAAGCCTTAGCCCAAACTATTATTAAAACTACTTTAAATGCAGCTGTGGCAAATAATGACTCAAGCGGCGGTTGGTTTTCTTTAGCAAGCTCAGTTGCAACTGCAGCGACAAATAAAGCTGATGTGCGTTCTTGGAGAGGTTTGCCTAAAAGTATTTCTGTGGCTATGATTGAAAATTCAGGCAGTATTAGCATAAAAGATCCACAAGGGCAAGAAATTTATCAAAATAATATTGATAAAAATAAAAATGCTCTAATTATAGTGCGTTCTTTTGCGCCTTATTTGCCAACTAGTGTAGATTTGATCCAAAAATAAGGTTAAAAAATGAAAAAATGGCTTTTACTTATTATAGTAATGCTTTTTAGTGCTTGTGCTTCTTACAAAGCTGATACAAGCACTTCTAACAATGCAATAATAAATTCAAATTTACCAAAAAGCTTGGTAAAACAATTTAATAAACGTATCAACAATAATGGTTATTTAGAATTTGAAGTAATTTTATATAGTACTTTTTCTAAAGATATTATGTATAAGGTGGATTGGTTAGATAGCAATGGCTTTGTGTTGCGTGATGTCTTAAATGAAGAATACCAATATTTAAGAATTCCAGCCAAACAAGAAGTAATTATTCATAAAATTTCAGCTGATCTTAGAGCAAAAGATTTTAGAATTAATATTAAAACAAAAAATTAAAGGATAAAAAATGAAAAAAACAAAAATTTTAGTTACAGCTCTTGCAGGAGCATTATTTTTCAGTGGTTGTGTGCAAACAACTTATACAGATGGAAAAGCAAGTCAAGTAAAAAAAGGTGACGCGCTTACTTTAGGTCTTGATAGAGAAGATTTTGAAAATGCAGCTGAAACTATGATAAATAGTATGCTTAGCGATCCAGCTTTTGCAAATATTAAAGCAGGTCAAAGAAAAGTTATTGCTATTGGTAGAGTAGTAAATGATACTCCTCAAAGAATTGATACAGAAAAACTTACTGCAAAAATCACCTCAGCATTAAGACGTTCAGGCAAATTTGTATTAACTTCAGCTGTTGCAGCAGGTGGAGCGCTTGATAGTATGAGCGAAGATGTTAGAGAATTAAGAGATAATGATGAATTTAATCAAAGCACCATAGCCAAAAAAGGAACACTTGTTTCACCTGATTTTTCATTAGCAGGCAAAATAAGACAAGACAATGTTAAACTTAGCAATGGTAAAACTCAAGTAGAATATTTCTTTTTATTAAGAGTTACTGACTTAAATTCAGGTCTTGTATATTGGGAAGATGAAAAAACTATTGACAAAACAGGTTCAAGCAAATCAGTTACTTGGTAAAAATAAATTTATTTAAAAAATTTTAGCCTGAGTTTGCAAAAACAAACTTGGGCTTTTTTTATAACATTTATAAAGGAAAAAAATGAAAAAATTATTATTAATTAGCTCTTTAGTTGTGGCAAGTTTGCTTTATGGACAAGGCTCACAACCTGTCGAAATTACACAACAAGATATAAATACTCAAAATGAAATGTCCGATGCAAGCACTAAAGATATCACTCCAAAATCAATTGAAGATTTCTTTGAAGAATTTGCAGATAATTTTGGAATAGAATATGGCATAACCAAGGATGGAAAAACTTTTTATACAGGAAAGAGCACTGTTGCTGTAAATGATACTGATCCACAATTTGCACAAGCTTTACAAAATGCATATCAAAAAGCAATGTTAAATTTACAAACTGAATTTATAAGAGATGTTTTTGGAAGAATTGCTACAAATAAAGTTCAAAACTATGAAGCAGATAATTCTACTAATGCTAAAGAATTTGATGAATTACCAAAAGGTGATAAAATTGATCAAATTTTAAATAAACTTACACAATTAGCTGGCGCTAAGCTTGATAAAGCATTAAAAGATTTGGGTATAGATGCAAATTCTTTAAGTGAAGAAAGAAAAAAGACTTTATTAAAACAAGAATTTCTTAATAAAACTATGACAAATGCAGTAGGTTCTATGAGCGGACTTATTCCTGTGCAAACCATAGTAACTCAAAGAAGGGGTGAATATGATGTAGGAGTTATAGCTATTATCTCTAATAAAACACGTCAATTAGCAAGAGATATGGCATTAGCAAGACAAAGCACTATAAAAGGTAAAGGTAAAAAAATAAGTGAGTATTTACCAAAAGATCAAAAAGGTTTTCTTAATGAATACGGAATTCGCTTAGTTTATGATGAAAATGGTGCACCTGTAATTTTAAGCTATGGAAATTGGGGTTATGTAGCTGATCCTAGCAATGCTAAAAAAACAAATATTTTAGAAGATAAAGCTAAAGAAACAGCAATTACTATGGCAGATGCTGCTATTATAGAATTTATCAATACAAATTTAAGTCTTAAAGATGAAAGAACAACAGGTGATACTTATGAAGATATCATCAAGCAAAGTATCAATATTAATGATAATTCCACCCAAGAGCAAACTCAAAATATTACAAATATTATTGATAAGGTAAATAGCAAAGTAAAAACGAGTGCAAGTGGCAAAATTCGTGGTATTCGTACTCTTAAAAAATGGAGTTACACTAGCGAAAATGGTATTGAACATGTGGGCGCTGTGAGATTTTATTCTTATACTAATTTAGCTAATACAAATGAGGTTTTAAATACAAAACCCAATGCAACTAAAAATGAATCTAAAAAATCCTCAAATATCCAAAGAAGCTCCAATATCATAAATAGCTTAGATGATTTTTAAGGATAAAAGATGAAAATAATTCAAATTCTTTTTTTGGGCTTATTTTTAAGCCTAAATCTTAATGCTAAAGTTGTTACTACAACTTCTACAAAATCAAGCACAGGCGAAGGCACGGGATTAACACGTGAAGATGCTATAAATAACGCTATCATCGAAGCTATAGGTAAAATGAGTGGAGTAAGCATAAATTCGCTCAAAAAATCCAACACTAATGTTTCAACCGACAATAAAGGAACAAATATACAAGATAATTACAGCGAACAAATTTCAAAAGCTACTAAAGGTAAAGCTGATACTTATGAAATTAACAGCGTTGAACAAGATGCAAATGGCAAATATGTAGCAAATGTAACTATTTTTAAAACCACAACAACCAAAAAATACCAAACCCCTGGACTCAGTGCGGATAGTAGAAGAAGCATAGTAGTATTTGACTCAACGCCAGATCCTATAAAACGTGGCATAGGTGCAAGCTTACAACAAAAAATTATTTCTGATTTATTGCAAAGTCGCAAATTTAACGTTTTAGATCGTGACTCAAATGGATATTATGAAATGGAAAAAGCTATTATCAAAAGTAGCGATACAGCAAGTGATGAAATTTATAAACTTAAAAATATATTAGCCACAGATTATATTTTATTATTTTCTATTTCAGGGCTTGATGGCAAACAAAAAACAAGTAATCTTACAGGAAAAACTAAAACAGAAGTTGAAGTAGTAATAGATTATCGTGTGCTTTTATTTGCTACAAGACAAATTAAATTTTCCAATACTTTAAGCATGAAAGTAAATCTTAAAGATAATAGTCTAAGTGCCAATGAATCTGTTCTTAAACAAATAGCAAATCGTATTTCAGGAGATATTTTAAATGCTATTTATCCTTTAAAAGTTGCTAGTGTTGAAAACAATGAAGTTGTATTTTCTCAAAGTTTAAATCAAGGTGATACTTATGAGTGTTTTTCACTTGGAAAAGTTATAAAAGATGCCTATACCAAAGAAAATACAGCAAGAGTAGAAACTAAAACAGGAAATATTGAAATCACACGCACCAGCCCAAAGCTTTCTTATGCAAAAATTATAGAAGGAAGTGTAAAAGTAGGCGATATTTGCAGACCTTTAAATAGTGGAAATAATGGAAATGGTTATACAATAGGACGTGATGCAAATTATAAAATAGAACAAGGTGGTGGAGTAAATTTAGGTTTTTAAATTCATTAAAAATTAAAGAAAAATTAGCTAGAATTAAAACTTTTAATCGGCCAATAAAGCTTTTAAACCAAAAATTTGGTGCTTTATGGTAACTTACCTTAAAAAGGAAAAGTAATATGTATGCTATTATTAAACATAGTGGAAAACAATATAAAGTTAGTATTGGAGATGAGTTAAAGCTTGATCATTTTGAAGCAGAAATTAAATCAAGCGTAGAAATTAATGAAGTTTTAGCTATCAACGATAAGGATTTAAAGGTAGGTGCGCCTTTTATAGCAGGTGCAAAAGTTGTCTTAGAAGTTATATGCCACGGAAAAGATAAAAAAGTTATTATTTATAAAAAAAGACGTAGAAAAGACTCTAAACTCAAACGCGGTTTTAGAAGACAATTTACCCGTGTTAAAGTTATAGATATTAAAGCTTAAGGAGTAAAAGAATGGCACACAAGAAAGGTCAAGGTTCAACTCAAAATAATCGCGATTCTATAGGACGTCGTTTAGGTGTTAAAAAATTTGGTGGCGAATTTGTTAGAGCTGGAAATATCATTATTCGTCAAAGAGGAACTGCAACTCACGCTGGAAATAATGTAGGTATGGGAAAAGATCATACTCTTTTTGCCTTAATTGATGGCTTTGTAAAATTTGAAAGAAAAGATAAAGACAGAAAAAAAGTTTCTGTTTATCCTGCTTAATTTCTAGACTAAAGTCTAGAAATTACTTGTATAAATCAAATTTTAAAATTCTAAATAAGACCTAAAATAACAACTTACCAAGCAAAACAATAAAAACGAAATTAAAAAAACTAATAATAATTTATAATTTTAATTATAAATAGTTTATTTGGTATTTTAAAAATTTAATAGAAATTATTTTTAATCATATAAATAAAAAATACTCTTTTATTTATTTTTCAAAATAAGAGAAACAAAATATAATTAAAATATCAAAAAAATCTTTTAGATATTAATATAAATGTAGCAAAAATTCAATTTTTGTATTTTTTAAAATTTCACTTCAAATTTATCATTAAACAAAAACTTATAAGAATTGATATTAAACCATAAAATATTTTATAATTTTTTATTTAAATTCTTTATTATTAATATTACATTTTAATAATATTTAATAATAAAAAATAATATCTTAAATATAAATACAAATAAAAGTTTAAAATTTAAATAATTAACATTATAAAAGTTAAATTTTTGAATTTTATTTTATTTTGATATACTTTTTCAAAAATTTTTAAGGTTATAAATGTTTATTGATAGTGTTAAAATTACCCTAACCTCTGGTAATGGAGGCAAAGGAGCTGTAAGCTTTCGACGTGAAAAACACGTGCCTTTAGGTGGTCCTGATGGTGGCGATGGTGGAAATGGTGGAAATATTTATTTTATATGTGATAACAATACACATACTTTAGCTAATTTTAAAGGAAAAAAAGAATTACGTGCTCAAAATGGATCTGCAGGAATGGGACGCAATAAAAATGGTAAAAAAGGTGAAGATTTAAATCTTATAGTGCCCGAAGGAACTCAAATTATTGATGCAAACACAAATGAAGTTTTGCTTGATTTAACCAAAGAAGGACAAAAAGAATTATTTTTAAAAGGTGGAAAAGGCGGGCTTGGGAATACACATTTTAAACACGCAACCAACCAAAGACCTGATTATGCACAACCAGGCATAAAAGGGGAAAGTCGTTTTGTAAGACTTGAATTAAAACTTATTGCAGATGTAGGACTTGTTGGCTTTCCAAATGTAGGAAAATCGACCCTTATAAGCGTAGTATCTAATGCCAAACCTGAGATTGCAAATTATGAATTTACAACACTTACTCCAAAATTAGGGCTTGTAGATGTAGATGAATACAATTCTTTTGTAATGGCGGATATTCCAGGTATTATTGAAGGGGCAAGCAATGGAAAAGGCTTAGGACTTGAATTTTTAAAACATATTGAAAGAACAAGTTTTTTACTTTTTGTGCTTGATCCTATGAGAGAAATGAGTTTAAAGGAACAATTTATCATCTTAAGAAATGAACTTAAACAATTTTCATCTAAACTTTATGAAAGAAAATTTGGCATAATGATTTCAAAAAGTGATAGTGTAAATTTAGGAGAAGAATTTGCTAAGCAAATAACCCTAAATTTAGAAGATTTAAAAAATTATTTAAAAGAAATAAACAATATCCAAAGCTTTTTGATTAACGTTTCAAGTCTTGAAAAAACAGGGCTTAAAGAGCTTAAATTTATTCTTTTAGAAGAAATCAAAAATTTAAGAAAAGATAAAAATTTAAATGATTAAATAAAATAAATTTTTAAAACTTAAAAATAAAATGGTAAATTTTATAAAATTTTAGGATTAAAATGTGTCAAGTAGTAATGATTTTAAAGATTTTGTTTTAGAATGTTTAAAAGCTTGCGATACGCCTTTTAATTTTAACGCAAAAAAAATGTTTGGAGAATACTGTATATATATAAATTCTAACTCAGCATTTTTAATTTGCAATAATACTTTATATACAAAAAAACTTCCGTGTCTTGAAGAATTATTAAGAGAAAATGAGCTTGGATTTCCTTTTCCCAAAGCTAAACAATGGTATATTTTAGATGTGGAAAATTTAGAACTTTTAAACAAAATTATATGGATTTTATCTGATTTTTATAAGGAAAAAAAATGCAAAGAATAATCATCAAAGTAGGTTCTCACGTTATTAGCGAAGATAATGCTTTAAGCTTTAAACGTTTAGGCAATTTAGTTGAGTTTTTAACAACTTTGATGAAAAAATATGAAGTGATTTTAGTAACTTCAGCTGCTATATCAGCTGGATATACAAAACTTAACATTGATAGGAAAAATTTAATCAATAAACAAGTTTTAGCTGCTATTGGACAACCTTATTTAATGAGTGTTTATAATGAATTTTTATCTAAATTCAATAAAATAGGCGGACAAATTTTACTAACTGCTAAAGATTTTGATTCAAGAAAAGCCACAAAACACGCTAAAAATGCTATTGATGCTATGATAAATTTAGGGATTTTGCCTATTATTAACGAAAATGATGCCACAGCCATAGAAGAAATAGTTTTTGGAGATAATGATAGCTTAAGTGCTTATGCAACATATTATTTTGGAGCCAACTTACTTGTAATCTTAAGTGATATTGATGGTTTTTATGATAAAAATCCTAGCGAATTTAAAGATGCTAAAAGATTAGATAAAGTCGATAAAATTCTTGATTCTTGGCTTGATATGTCAGTAAAAACTGGAAGCGATCATGGAACTGGAGGCATTATCACCAAATTAAAAGCTGCTAAATTTTTACTTGAAAATAATAAAAAAATGTTTTTAGCAAGTGGCTTTGACTTAAGTGTTATTAAGGCATTTTTACTTGAAAATAAACAAATAGGCGGAACTTTATTTGAAAATTAACAAAAACAATACATTTTGTTTTCTCTTCAAATCATAAAAACTTATAATGTAAAATAACTTTTTATTAAATAAGATTTTATCAATGATTAGTAAAAGTTGATTTAAAACTCTTTAAAAAATTCTGCCATTTCTATATCTAAGACTTTTGAAATTTTATAAAGATGTTCAAGATTAAAATGTATATTTTTATATCCTGCTTCAGCTCCACCTACTAAAGAGCAAGACTTATAACCTATTTCAAGACTTAATTCAAGTTGAGACAAACCTTTTTCTCTCCTTAATCTAGAAACATTTTTTGCAATTTTTTTATAAAAATTATCTATTTCATTTTGATTAAACTGATAAGCCAAATTTTATACCTTAATCTATTATGATAGATTAAGGTATATTTGTTTTATAATTTTATTTCATTCTATTATAATAGATTAAAAAGGAGAAAATATGTTAAAAAATGTTTTTAGCCCTATTTTGTGCTTTATTATTTATTGCTTGTAGCGATAAATAAGCTCCAATTGAAATTTCACTAGGCGAAAGATATAACCCTATTTTTAATACAATACCCAGTATTTAAAGATCACTTCTTTGGTAAATACTATAGAAATTACAAAGATAATACCTAAAGAGGAAAGGGAGATTGCAGAGCGGGTGGATTATTGGATAAAAAGATATAAAAATAGAAAAAACTCTATCTTATGGTCAAAGTTGGCAAGTTCCACTTTCAGGCTGTAATAAAGTTTTAGAAGTTGAAATCGAAACAAATCAAGGAACATGGAATTTTAATTTTAACTAAATATATAATTTACCTATATTTATTATAATTCAAAGTATTTTAATATAGGTAAATTAAATATGAAAAACATTATTTTTATGGGAACACCTTCTTATGCAACTTGTATTTTAAAAGAATTAATAGATAAAAAATTTAATATCTTAGCTCTTTTTACTCAACCTGATAAAGCAGTAGGAAGAAAACAAATTTTAACACCTAGTGATACAAAAATATTTTTAAGTCAAAATGCACCGCATATTCCTATTTTTACACCAAAAAGCTTAAAAGATGAAAAAATTATTGATGAGATAAAAGATTTAAAACCTGATTTTATAGTCGTTGCTGCTTATGGAAAAATCTTACCTAAAAATATCCTAGATATTGCACCTTGTATTAATCTACACGCTTCGCTTTTACCAAAATACCGTGGTGCTTCTCCTATACAAAGTGCCATTTTAAATGGAGATGAAAAAAGCGGAGTTTGCACAATGTTAATGGATGCTGGACTTGATACTGGAGCTATACTTGAAAGCATAGAGTGTGATATAAAAGATAAAAATGCTGTAGAAGTTTTTGAACTTTTGGCCCATTTAGCGGCAAAACTTTGTGTTAGCACTTTAAAAAATTATAACTCTATTGTTCCTATAGTGCAAGATGAAAATTTAGCAACATATTGTAAAAAAATTAAAAAAGAAGATGGTTTAATCACTCTAGATAATGCAAAAAAAATTTATCAAAAATATTTAGCCTTTATGTCTTGGCCTGGAATTTTTTTAGATAAAGGTTTAAAATTTCTAGAACTTGAACTTATAGATGAATCAACACAGCACACTAAAGAGGGACAAATTTTAGAATTAGAAAAAGAAAGTTTTTTACTTACTTGCAAACAAGGAATTTTGCGCATTAAAAAAATCCAAGAAAATGGTAAAAAGATCTTAGATGGACGCACTTACCTTAATGGAAAAAGGTTAAAATGTGGAAATTATTTGTATTGATAAAATAGCCTCAACTCATCTTTTTTTATGTGATGAAATTCGTAAAAATAAAATAGAAAAAAATCTAGCTATTTATGCGCTTGAACAAACAAATGGTATTGGGAGTAGAGAAAATTCTTGGCAAAGCTCTAAAGGAAATTTACATCTTTCCTTTTGTATTGATAAGCAAGATCTTCCTAAAGACTTACCTTTAGCTTCTATAAGTATTTATTTTGCTTATTTATTAAAAGAAATCTTAGCTCAAAAAGGATCAAAAACTTGGCTTAAATGGCCTAATGATTTATACATAGAAAATAAAAAAATTGGAGGAATAATAAGCACAAAAATTAAAAATTTTATTATAGGCGGGATAGGACTAAATTTAAAATATTGCCCTGAAAATAGCTCCTTATTGGATATTGATATAAAATTAGATGAATTAGTTTTAAAATTTATAGAAACTTTAATGCAAAAAAAATTATGGAAGAATATTTTTAGCAAGTATATGATAGAATTTGAAAAATCAAAACAATTTAATGTCCATTATGAAGGAAAAATCTTTTCTTTAAAAGATGCTTTCTTATATGAAGATGGATCGATATTATTAAATAATAAAAGGGTATATAGTTTAAGATGAGCGAAGTTATAACAATTGCAAACCAAAAAGGTGGAGTAGGAAAAACAACAACCGCCGTTAATTTAGCTGCTTCTTTGGCTGTTGCTGAAAAAAAAGTTTTATTAATAGATGTTGATCCTCAAGCAAATGCAACCACTGGACTGGGATTTAATAGAAATAATTATGAATATAATATCTATCATGTTTTTATAGGCAAAAAAAAGCTTTCTGATATTATTTTAAAAACCGAACTCAATCAACTTCATCTTGCCCCTTCTAATATAGGATTAGTTGGCATAGAACAAGAACTTGCTAAAGGTGAAAGTAATGAAAAAAAAATTGTTCTTAAAAACCAACTTAAAGAAGTAGAAAATGAATATGATTTTATTATTATAGATTCTCCTCCTGCTTTAGGAAGTATTACTATCAATGCATTTGCTGCAAGTGATAGTGTAATCATTCCTATACAATGTGAATTTTATGCTCTAGAGGGTGTTGCAATGGTTTTAAACACTATTAAAGTAATCAAAAAAACAATCAACCCTAAATTAAAAGTGAGAGGATTTTTACCAACAATGTATAGTTCTCAAAATAATCTCTCTAAAGATGTAGTTGAAGATTTAAAACAAAATTTTAAAAAACAACTTTTTACAATCAATGGAAACGAAGATGATTTCATAGTTATACCAAGAAATGTAAAACTTGCTGAAAGTCCTAGTTTTGGTAAACCTATCATACTTTATGATATTAAATCTCCTGGTTCTTTAGCATATCAGAATTTAGCTTATTCAATTTTAGGATAAATAAATGGGATTAAATAAAAATAAAGGTTTAGCAACACTTATCGGCGATATAGATGAAGTTTATAGCAAAGAATTAGGGCTTGATAAAAACAAAACCATTCAAATTCCGGTTGAAAAAATTAAAGTCAATCCTTTTCAGCCAAGAAAATATTTTGACAAAGAAGCTTTAAATGAATTAGCAAATTCTATTAAACAATATGGACTTATCCAACCTATTATAGTTTTAAAACAAGAAAATCATTATATTCTTGTTGCAGGAGAAAGAAGACTTAGAGCTTATAAAATATTAGGATATGAAAATATACTTGCTTTAGTTTCTGATGTCAAAGAAGAAAAGTTAAGAGAATTGGCACTTATAGAAAATATTCAAAGAGAAAATTTAAATCCTATTGAACTTGCAAATTCATATAAAGATCTAATAGAAATTCACAAAATTACCCAAGAAAATCTTGCATCACTTGTTAATAAAAGTCGTACACAAATCACTAATACTTTAAGACTTCTAAATTTAGATCCAAGTACGCAAAATCTTATTATCGAAGGAAAAATTTCACAAGGACATGCTAAAATTCTTGTAGGATTAAACAAAAAAGATGAAAAAATGATTGCAAGTAGCATTATTGGGCAACAACTAAGCGTTCATGATACTGAAAAAATTGTTAAAAAAATCAAAAATCAAGAAAATGCTAATTTAGAAAATAATACTGAATTTGAAAATGAGCTTAAAGAACTTATAAAATCATTAAATAACAAAGGTTTTAGATGTGAAAAAAATAAAAAAAACCTTATCATACATTTAAAAAATATCGATATAATAAAAAAACTAAGACAAATGATTGAAAAAATTAGTTGAAAAATTATTTTTTCTAAGATATAATAAAAAGCTTAAAAATTAAAATAATCAAGGAGCTTTATGTTTGATGATGTCCATCTTTCCATAATATTAGCAACTATTTTTATATTTTTAGCTATGATAGTTATTTTGAATTCTATGCTTTATAAACCCCTTTTAAAATTTATAGATGAAAGAAATAGCTCTATAAAAAATGATGAAAATAAAGTAAAAGAAAACTCACAAGAAATTTTAGATGTTAATAAAGAAGTAGAAGAAATTCATAAAAATACAAGGGAAGAAATTTATAAAATTAAACAAGAAGCTCTAAACAAAGCCAAAGAAGAAGCTAATGAGCTTATAAAACTTGAGAAAGAAAAAATAGAAAATAAAATGCAAGAATTTTATAAAGATTTAGAAAATCAAAAACAGCAATTAAAAGAAAGCTTACTAGAACATTTACCAGAGTTAAAACAAAGTCTACAAAATAGTATCAAAAGAATCTAAGGATAATAATGCAAAAGTTAAAATTTTTATTTTTTTTACTCCCAGTCTATGCATTAGCAAGCTCTAATAATGGGGATTATGACATAATACCAAGAGTGATTAATTTCTTAATATTTATTGCCATATTGTATTATTTTATTGCTACTCCACTTAAAAATTTCTATAAAAATCGTATTTTTCAAATTTCTTCAAAATTAGATGAAATTCAAAGAAAACTATTAGAAAGTAAAACTAAAAAATTTGAAATGACTAAAAAACTTGAAGAAACAAAAGCTGAAGCAGTTAATGCATTAAATCATGCAAAAAAAGAAGCAGAACTTTTAGTTCAAAAAATCAAAAATGAAACTCAAAACGAAATTGATTTGCTTAATAAATATTTTGAAGAACAAAAAAATTATGAAACTAAAAAAATAGAAAAAGAAATTATATCTCAAATATTATCTGAACTCTTTAAAGAGTCAAATACTATTTTAAAACAAAATGATATGATTGATATTGTTATGAAAAAGGTATCTTAATGGCTGATAAACTTATAGCTAAAAAATATGCAAAAGCTATTGTATCAAGAAAAGATTTCGATGAATTTTATAAAAATTTATGTATAATTTACCAAGCTTTTTGCATTCCTCGTTTTATAAATATATTGGAAAATACACAAATACATAAAGAAAAAAAAGTTAATTTTATACTTTCTTTTCTTGATCAAAAAAATACTTATTTTGAAAATTTTATAAAACTTTTAGCAGATAATTCTAGACTTTTATTTATTCCTGAGATTATCGAAGAGCTCCAAAAACAAAAATCTTTTCAAAATAATACCTACAAAGGAATTATTTATTCTGAAAAAAAACTTGATACAGAAATTTTAAAAGAAATTGAAGAAAAACTTAAATCTAAACTAGAAGCTCAAATTAAACTAGAAAATAAAATTACAAATAACAATGAAATTAAAATTGATATAGAAGATTTAAATTATGAAATATCTTTTTCTATAAAAACTTTCCAAAATAAAATAAGTGAATTTATATTGAAAACTATTTAAGGAGAATGAATGAAATTTAAAGCCGATGAAATCAGCTCAATAATTAAAGAAAAAATTGAAAACTTTGATTTAAACCTTGAAATTGAAGAAACTGGAAAAATTATTTCTATTGCAGATGGGGTTGCTAAAGTTTATGGGCTTAAAAATATTATGGCCGGAGAAATGGTTGAGTTTGAAAATGGCGAAAAAGGAATGGCTTTAAACCTTGAAGAAAGTAGTGTTGGTATTGTTATTCTTGGTAAAGGTGAAACCTTAAAAGAAGGAAGTAGTGTTAAGAGACTAAAAAAACTTTTAAAAGTTCCTGTAGGAGAAGCTCTAATAGGTCGTGTAGTCAATGCTTTAGGAGAACCAATTGATGGTAAAGGTTCTATTTCTAGCAATGAATCACGTTTTGTAGAAGAAAAAGCAAAAGGAATTATGGCTAGAAAAAGCGTGCATGAGCCTTTACAAACAGGTATTAAAGCTATTGATGCCCTTGTTCCAATTGGCCGTGGTCAAAGAGAGCTTATCATAGGAGATAGACAAACGGGAAAAACAACGGTTGCAGTAGATGCTATTATAAACCAAAAAGGACAAAATGTTATTTGTATCTATGTAGCTATAGGTCAAAAGCAAAGTAATGTAGCTCAAGTAGTTAAAAAACTAGAAGAACATGGCGCAATGGAATATACTATTGTTGTAAATGCTGGCGCCTCTGATCCAGCAGCATTACAATATCTTGCTCCTTATTCAGGTGTAACAATGGGAGAATATTTTAGAGATAATTCTAAACATGCTTTAATTATTTATGATGATCTTAGCAAACATGCCGTAGCTTATCGTGAAATGTCTTTGATTTTACGAAGACCTCCAGGACGTGAAGCTTATCCAGGTGATGTTTTCTATCTCCACTCAAGACTACTTGAAAGAGCAAGTAAATTAAATGATGAATTAGGTGCAGGTTCATTAACAGCTTTGCCAATTATAGAAACTCAAGCAGGAGATGTTTCAGCTTATATTCCTACTAATGTTATTTCAATTACTGATGGACAAATTTTCCTTGAAACAGATCTTTTTAACTCAGGAATTCGTCCAGCTATTAACGTTGGATTATCAGTTTCTAGGGTTGGTGGTGCTGCACAAATTAAAGCAACTAAGCAAGTTTCAGGAACTTTAAGACTTGATCTTGCTCAATATAGAGAATTACAAGCTTTTGCACAATTTGCAAGTGATCTAGATGAATCAAGTAGAAAACAGCTTGAACGTGGTCAAAGAATGGTAGAAGTTTTAAAACAACCCCCTTATTCTCCTTTAGCTATCGAAAAACAAATTATTATTATTTTTGCTGGAACTAAAGGATTTTTAGATGATATTGCTGTTTCTGAGATTAAAAATTTCGAAGAAGGAATTTATACATTCATTGAATCAAAATATCCAGAAATTTTTGAAGAAATTCGTTCAAAAAAAGCTTTAGATAAAGAATTAGAAGAAAAAATAATCAAAGCTATTAATGAATTTAAATCAAATAACTTATAAGGTTCTTAATGTCTAGCTTAAAAGAAATAAAAAGAAAAATTAAGAGTGTTAATAACACTCAAAAAACTACAAATGCAATGAAGCTTGTTTCTACTGCTAAACTTAAAAAAGCTGAAGAAGTTGCAAGTAGAGCAAAAATTTATGCTCAAAAAATTGAACAAATGTTAAGTGAAATATCATTTGAAATTAATAAAATTACATATGATGAAAATGATTCAAGATTTAAATTTTTCCATAAAAAAGATCAAATAAAAACTTCTGATATAGTTTTTATAACAGCAGATAAAGGACTTTGCGGTGGTTTTAATATTAAAACCATTAAAGCTGTAAATCAGATTTTAAATGATTATAAAAATAAAAATATTAACGTTAGATTAAGAGCTATTGGTAAAACTGGGATTGAATATTTTAATTTTCAAGGAAAAAAACTTTTTAAAGAATACCTTGGATTAAGTTCAAGCCCTAATTATGAAAAAGCATCGCTTGTAATTAAAGATATTGTAGAAGATTATTTAAATGGATTGACTGATGAAGTTATATTGATTCATAATGGATATAAAAATATGATTACTCAAGAATTATTCATCAATCATCTTATACCTGTTGAGCCTTCAAAAGATCTTGATATAGGTTCTAATTCGCTCATAGATTTAGAACCAGAAAATACAGATCTTTTAGAAGATTTATTAAAAACTTATTTTGAATACAATATGTATTATGCACTAATTGATTCTTTAGCAGCAGAACATAGCGCTAGAATGCAAGCAATGGATAATGCAACAAATAATGCAAAAATCAAAGTAAAACAGCTTAATTTAGCTTACAATAAAGCAAGACAAGAATCAATTACTACAGAACTGATTGAAATTATCAGTGGTGTTGAGTCAATGAAATAGAATTGAAGGAGAATTAATATAATGCAAGGATTTATTTCACAAGTTTTAGGACCTGTTGTTGATATTGATTTTAATGAATACTTACCTAAAATTAATGAAGCAATATTAGTTGATTTTGAAAATGAAGGTAAAAAACAAAAACTTATTTTAGAAGTTGCTGCACATTTAGGAGATAATAGAGTAAGAACTATTGCTATGGATATGACAGATGGACTCACAAGAGGACTTGAAGTTAAAGCTTTAGGAAGTCCTATTAGTGTTCCTGTTGGAGAAAAAGTTTTAGGAAGAATTTTTAACGTAACTGGTGATCTAATTGATGAAGGAGAAGAAATCAATTTTGATAAAAAATGGTCTATACATAGAGATCCACCAGCTTTTGAAGAACAAAGCACAAAAAGCGAAATTTTTGAAACAGGAATTAAAGTTGTTGATTTATTAGCTCCTTATGCTAAGGGTGGAAAAGTAGGACTTTTTGGAGGAGCAGGAGTAGGGAAAACCGTTATTATTATGGAACTTATTCATAATGTTGCTTTTAAACATAGTGGTTATTCTGTATTTGCAGGAGTTGGAGAAAGAACGCGTGAAGGAAATGACTTATACAACGAAATGAAAGAAAGCAACGTATTAGATAAAGTTGCTTTATGCTATGGACAAATGAATGAACCACCAGGAGCAAGAAATCGTATTGCTTTAACAGGTCTTACTATGGCAGAATATTTTAGAGATGAAATGGGTCTTGATGTTTTAATGTTTATTGATAATATTTTTAGATTTTCTCAATCAGGCTCTGAAATGTCAGCTCTTTTAGGAAGAATTCCTTCTGCTGTGGGTTATCAGCCAACTTTAGCAAGCGAGATGGGGAAATTCCAAGAAAGAATTACCTCAACTAAAAAAGGATCTATTACTTCAGTTCAAGCTGTTTATGTACCAGCTGATGACTTAACAGATCCTGCTCCTGCAACTGTTTTCGCACATTTAGATGCTACAACTGTTCTAAATAGAGCTATAGCTGAAAAAGGAATTTATCCTGCTGTTGATCCTCTTGACTCTACTTCTAGAATGTTAGATCCTCAAATTATAGGAAAAGAGCATTATGAAGTTGCGCGTGGCGTTCAATCTGTTCTTCAAAAATATAAAGATCTACAAGATATTATTGCTATTTTGGGTATGGATGAGCTTAGTGAAGAAGATAAACTTATCGTTGAAAGAGCAAGAAAAATTGAAAAATTCTTATCTCAGCCATTCTTTGTTGCCGAAGTTTTTACAGGAAGTCCTGGAAAATATGTTTCGCTCGAAGAAACTATCCTAGGATTTAAAGGAATTCTAGAAGGCAAATATGATCATTTACCAGAAAATGCTTTTTATATGGTTGGAAATATAGAAGAAGCAATTGCAAAAGCAGATAAACTCAAAGGTTAATTATGGATGATTTAATCAATTTTGAAATTGTAACTCCGCTTGGTCTAATTTATAAAGATCAAATTAAATCAGTCACTCTCCCTGGAAGTGAGGGTGAATTTGGTGTTTTAAAAGGGCATGCTTGTTTAATTTCGTCATTAAAATCTGGAATAATTGATATTGAAAAAAAAGACTTAAATCACGAACTAATAGCTATTAATGAAGGATATAGTGAAGTAAATGAAAATAAAGTTTGCGTTTTAGCCAAAGAAGCCATCTGGATAAGTGGAGACAATCAAAGTGAAATTGAAAAAAATCTTACAAAGGCTAAAGAACTTATAAAATCAGTAAGCTCAGATAATGCTGCTTTAGCCGCAACATTATCAAAATTAGATAATAAAGGCTACTAACTATGAATCTTGAATCTATTTTTCATTTTTTTAATAACTCTAGTATGATTACTTATATTGTTTTAATATGGCTTTCTTTATATTTTATTTTATCTTTTTCTATACTTTTTTCAAGAATTACTAATTTAAATATTTGGAAAACTAAAGAACAAAAAAGCTTAGAAATACTTTTATCTGGAGAAAAAGATCTTAGTAAAACAGATTCTATATTAAGAAAATGCACTGAATATAGCCAAAATCATTTAGAAATTTATAAAAATTTAGCCCAAAAAAAGTCTTCTATAGGATTGACTTGGCTTAGTATTATAGCTTCTACTTCACCTTTTATAGGACTTTTTGGAACTGTAATTTCTATACTTGAAACTTTTGGTGGTCTTGGTACTCAAAATTCACTTAGCATCATTGCCCCTAAAATTAGTGAAGCTTTAATTGCGACAGGATGCGGGATCTTAGTAGCTATCCCTGCTTATACTTTTCACTTAATCATTAAAAGAAGAGCTTATGAAGTTATAAATACTATTGATAGTGAAATTAAAATTTTAAATTCAAATAGAGATTAAAATGAATTTTGATGATGATAAACCAGAACTTAATATTACTCCCTTGGTTGATATTATGCTTGTTTTGCTGGCCATTTTAATGGTAACTGCTCCTTCTATAAGTTATGAAGAAAAGATAAATTTACCACAAGGCTCTCAAAAAACAACTAGTTCTCCAACTATTAAAAGTTTAATTGTAAGTATTAATGCAAAAAGAGAAATTATCATTAATCAAAAAAAATTTGATTTTATAAGTTTTGCAGACAATCTAGCTCAAATGAGAAATGAATTTAATATTCAAGACCCAGTTTTTATAAGAGCAGACAAAAGCTTAAAATATGATGATGTGATTTTTGTATTAAAAAATATAAAAAATCTTGGTTTTAATAAAGTTGCTCTACAAACTGAATAAACTATGAAAAATAGCGGTTTTAGCAATCTTAATTCTTTTTTATTAGCTTTAGTAGTTTATTTTCTAATTGTTTTAATTGTTTTTTTTAGAATAGTAGTTTTTAAAGATCCTGCTATCAAATACACTGATTTAGAAGATAGTTTTATCGATATAGAATTAGCTCAAAACTCAGATAAAATAGCAAATCCAGATACTAAAGAAGAAATAGATATTGCTAAACTCTTTGAAAAAACAACAAATCAATTTGTTAAAACTGAAAATATTGATCAAAAAGAAACTAATTTTAATGATTTATTTGGAAATGTTAAAGATATTCAAACTGAAAAAACAACAAAAATTCAATCATCGACTAAATCAAATGAACAAAGTAGATTGCCAAATGATCAAAATGCTTCACAATTGGTGCAAAATTTAGACAATACTCTTCTTACCCAAAATAGCAATACTAACAATATACAACAAACTCAACGCACAGGAATTTATGATGAGTTTTTAGGCAAAATTACACGTATTATAGAAGAACGTTGGAAATTAAACAAATCACAAGGAAATCTTAGTGTTAGGGTAAAAATTTTTATAGATAGTAATGGAAAATTTGGTTATACTTCTGTAGAAAAAAGTAATGATATAGCATTTGATAAAAAAGTAATGGATTTTTTAGAAAATTTACAAGGTAAATTTATAGCTTATCCTCCTAAAAATCAAAGTATCAATATTACAATGAATTTAAGTGATGAGCTAATTGAAATTAAACAATAGATGGAGAAAATAAAATGAATAAACTTTTTTTAATTTTTTTAATTTTTTTTACCTCGCTTTGGGCAGAAGATCCAATTATTGATGTAATCAATAAAGATATTGCTTTACCAAAAATCATCGTAAAAGATACATCAAATTTAAGTGATGAAAATTTAAAAAGAAATTTTTATAATATTCTTGTTAATGACTTAAAAGTAAGTTCAAATTTTGAAATTGCAAATAACGGAAATGAATCAACAAATTATACTTTTGAATATTCTTTATCAAAAAATACGAATAGTTTAGAACTTAATGTTAAAATTAAGGCTGGCAATATTGAAAAATCAAATAAAAATTATTCATCATCTATAGAGCAATATCCATTTTTAGCGCATAAAAGCGTTAAAGATTCTGTTAATGCTTTAGGCCTTGCACCTGTTGATTGGATGGATCATAAAATTTTAATCTCAAGAACAAATAGCTCTAAAAAAAGCCAAATCATTATGGCAGATTATACGCTAACTTATCAAAAAGTTATTATAGACGGGGGGTTAAATTTATTTCCAAAATGGGGAGATAAAGAGCAAACATTATTTTACTATACAGCATATGATTCAGAAATGCCAACCCTTTATTCTTATAATTTAAAAAACAATCGTGCAACAAAAATACTATCAAGTGGAGGAATGGTTGTAGCAAGTGATGTAAGCGAAGATGGAAACAAACTTCTTATCACTATGGCTCCTAAAGATCAGCCTGATGTTTATCTATATGAACTAAATACTAAAAAATTAGAAAAATTAACAAACTATTCAGGAATTGATGTTAATGGAAATTTCATCGGGGACGATGATTCTAAAATTGTTTATGTTTCAGATCGCTTAGGATATCCAAATATCTTTATGCAAACACTAGGTAGCAATGTTGCAGAACAAGTAGTTTTTCATGGAAAAAATAATTCATCAGTTTCAACTTATAAAGATTTTTTAGTTTATTCAAGCAGAGAAGCAAATCAATTTGGTGTTTTTAACATTTATCTTATGTCAATTAAAAGTGATTATATTAGACAATTAACCGCTAATGGTAAAAATTTATTTCCAAGATTTTCAAATGATGGAGGAAGTATCGTTTTTATTAAATATTTAGGCTCTCAAAGTGCTTTAGGGGTTATAAGAGTAAATGCTAATAAAGCTTTTTATTTTCCATTAAAACTAGGTAAAATTCAGTCAATAGACTGGTAAATATAGTGTTGAAATAATTTAAAATTTTAGATATAATCTAAAGAATTCATTAATTTTTGAAAGGTTGCAAAATGAAAAAAATTCTTTTAACTTCGATTGCCGCTTTTGCAGTAATCATTACTGGTTGTAGTACAAAAAGTACCACTGTAGAGAGTGATAGTTCTGTTGATTCTAGACCGGGTAGTGGAAGTAACGATACTTTTGAAAGTATTGATAGTAAAATCAATAGATTAAATGATACTTTAAATAAAGTTTATTTTGATTTTGATAAATTTAATATCAGACCTGATATGCAATCAGTAGTTCAAGATAATGCAAATATTTTTAATACTGAAGTAAGCGGAGTTAGTATAACAGTTGAAGGAAACTGTGATGAATGGGGAACAGATGAATATAATCAAGCTTTAGGCTTAAAAAGAGCAAAAGCTGTGAAAGAAGCTTTAGTTTCTCAAGGTGTAAATGCAGATAGAATTTCTATTAAAAGCTATGGAGAAACTAATCCTGTATGTACAGAAAAAACAAAAGCTTGCGATGCACAAAATAGACGTGCAGAATTTAAATTAGCAAAATAAAATCAATGAAAAAAATATTATCAGTAGCTCTTTTAATAGGAGCTACTTTTGTTTATGCAGAAAATTCTGCTTTTGGTGCAGGTGATTTAACAAATAATTCTTATGGTCTAACACAAAATGAAAAGACAATCAAGCAAAAACTTGATACCTTAAACAATAACTATTCTGAAATTAACGCAAGAATAAATGAAGCAAATGAAAGGATAGAAGGTTTACAAAGTGCTATTGAGGGCATTAATTCACAATATACAAAAATAAATTCACGCCTTAATCAATCAGAAGAAAATTATGAAAATTTAGAAAATAATCTTACACAAGAAATAAATAATTTAAAATCTTATGTAGAAGAAAGTAGAAAAATCCAAGAAAACAACAATAAACAATTTAAAAAAGTTTTAGCAGAATTAAGCACTTTAGTTGATTCTATAAATACAGATTACGTTTCAAAAAAAGAAATGGAAAAAAACTATAACAATATAAATGTTATACCACAAAAAGATATAAATACTACTAGCACCATAGAGAATAATCAAAGTTCTAAAATAACTCCAGAAGAACAAAAAGAAATAGTATATGATGAAAGCTGGAAAAAAGAAAATAATAATAAAATTTTAGATCTTGCTATTTTAGATTTAAATCAAAATAAATTTGAAGAAATGAAACTTAAATTAAATTATCTCCTTCAAAAACATTATAAACCAGCTAGAGTTAATTTTTATTTTGGAGAAATAGAATATAAACAAAAAAATTATAATAATGCAATTGTTTTTTATAAAAAAAGTTCAGCCATAAGCACTAAAGGAGATTATTTTCCAAAATTGCTTTATCACACTGCAATATCTTTAGATAAGATAGGAGATCCTAAAACAGCAAATGGTTTTTATAAAGCTTTAAAGACTAATTACCCTAATTCACCTGAGGCAAAAGCTTCACCAAATCGCAAATAAGGAGAAAATAATGGCTATTGAAAAAAATAATGTTGTTTCCATGTTTTATGAACTAAAAGATGCTAATACAAATGAAATTTTAGAGTCAAATCTTTATGCTCAACCTATTTCTTTTATACTAGGAAAAGGACAGATTTTAGACTCTTTAGAAGAAGAAATTGCAAAATTAGACTGCCCTTCAAACACTGAAATTCTTATCAAAAAAGATAAAGCCTTAGGAGAATATGATACGAATGCTATTCAAACTTTACCAAAAGAACAATTTGCAGGAATTGATCTTAAAATAGGAATGGAGCTATTTGGGGAAGGTGAAAATGGAGAAAGTGTTCGCGTTAGCGTTAAAGATATAAAAGAAGATAGTGTAACTATCGATTATAATCATCCATACGCTGGACGTGATTTGCTTTTTTCTCTTAACCTTGTTGATGTAAGACCAGCAAGTGAAGATGAAATTCTTACAGGCATTATTGCAGGAAGTCATAGTTGTGGCTGTGGTCACAACCACGAACATAAACATCATCATGAGCACCACAAAAGCGGTGGATGTTGTGGGGGCCATAGCGGTGGATGTGGCTGCCATTAATATGAACTATACATTTATTTTTCCAGGCCAGGGCTCTCAAAACCTTGGCATGGGTAAAGATTTCTATGAAAATTCTAAAAGTGCCAAAGAACTCTTAGAACATGCAAGTGATTTTTTAAAAATTGATTTTAAGCATCTTTTATTTGAAGAAAACGATAATTTAAATAAAAGTCAATTTACTCAACCTGCAATACTTTTAACTTCTTTAATGGCTTATAATGCTTTAAATGAACTGGAACCAAATTTAAAGGCTAAAATTTCTTTAGGACATTCTTTGGGTGAGTTTTCCGCTATAGCAATAAGCGGAGGTCTTGATTTTTTAGAAGCACTTAAACTTGTACATCAAAGAGGACTTTTTATGCAAGAAGATTGCTCTAAAGTTGAAGCTGGAATGATGGTTATTCTGGGACTTGATGATGATAAAATAGAAAAATTATGCAAACAAGCAAGAGAAGGAAATAAACAAATTTTTGCAGCAAATTATAATTGTGAAGGACAAATTGTTATTGCTGGTTTAAAAGCTGATTTATTAGCTTATGAAAATGAATTTAAAAATGCAGGAGCTAAAAGAGTTATGCTTTTAAATATGAGTGTAGCAAGTCATTGCCCTCTTTTAGAAAATGCCTCTTTAAAACTTTATAAAGAGCTTCAAAATGTTTTAAAACCAAATTTTGGAATAGTTATTTCAAATGTGAATGCTAAAGCTTATTCAAGTAAAGAAGAAGCTTTAAATTTATTAAAAGCTCAGCTTGTATCTCCTGTGCTTTATAAACAAAGCATAAAAGCAATAGAAAATGAAACTTCCTATTTTGTAGAATTTGGCTCTAAAATTTTACAAGGACTTAATAAAAAAATTACTACCAAAACAACTTATTCTTTAACTAATTTCAATGATATAGAATCTTTTTTAAAGGAAATTAAACTATGAAAATAGCGATTTTAGGTGCAATGGAAGAAGAAATAACTCCTTTGCTTGAAATTTTAAAAGATTATAAAAGCATAAAATATGCTAATAATACTTACTATACAGCAAATTATAAAAATCACGAATTGATTTTAGCTTATTCTAAAATAGGTAAAGTAAATTCAACCCTAAGTGCAAGTATAATGATAGAGAAATTTAAAGCTCAAGCTTTACTTTTTACAGGAGTTGCTGGTGCTTTTAATCCTGAACTTGAAATAGGTGATTTGCTTTATGCTACAAAACTTGTCCAATATGATTTAGATATTACTGCTTTTGGTCATCCTTTAGGTTTTGTTCCAGGAAATGAAATTTTTATTCAAACCAATGAAAAATTAAACAATATTGCTCTAGAAGTAGCCAAAGAATTAAACATAAAACTTAAAGCAGGTATTATTGCAACTGGAGATGAATTTATTTGCGATGAGATAAAAAAAGCAAAAATTAAAGAAATTTTCAATGCTGATGCTTGTGAAATGGAAGGGGCAAGCGTAGCTTTGGTTTGTGATGCTTTAAATATACCTTGTTTTATTTTAAGAGCAATGAGTGATAAAGCTGGAGAAAAAGCTGAATTTGATTTTGACGAATTTGTTGTTAATTCTGCTAAAATTTCAGCTAATTTTGTGCTTAAAATGTGCGATAAACTATGATAAATCTTAGTAAAAAACTTATCCGTCAAGTAGCTAAAGCTAATGCTCAATTTAATCTTATAAAAGAAGGAGATAGAGTTCTTTTGGGATTAAGTGGCGGGAAAGACTCTTTAGCCTTAGCTCATCTTTTAAAACGTATGCAAGCTCACGCTCCTTTTAAATTTGAACTTAAGGCTGTCACTCTAAGCTATGGTATGGGCGAAGATTATTCTAGCTTAAATCATCATTGCAAAGAAAACGGCATTGATCATAGCGTACTTGATTCTAATATTTATGAAGTTTCTGAAGATACTATAAGAAAAAATTCTAGTTTTTGTAGTTATTTTTCAAGAATGCGTCGAGGGGCTTTATATACTTATGCTTTAGAAAATAATTTCAATAAGCTTGCCATAGCTCACCATTTAGATGACGCGGCTGAAAGTTTTTTTATGAATTTTATCCACAATGGAGCTTTAAGAACTTTAGCTCCAATTTATAAAAGCAAACGCGGTGTTATAGTAATACGTCCTTTGATTTTTGTAAGAGAAAGACAACTTAGAGATAATGCTTTACAAAATGAGCTTGAAGTTATTGGTAATGAATTTTGTCCAGGTATGAAGCTAAGTGAAAAAAATGTTAAATTTCCACATGCTAGAGAGGAAGCAAAACAAATTTTAGCCAATCTAGAAAAAGATTATCCCAAACTTTTTACGAGCTTAAAAACTGCATTTGAAAATCTACATACAGAGAGTTTTTGGCTTAAAAATATATGAAAAAAGCTTTTGTGCTTATAGATTACCAAAATGACTTTATTACAGGAAGTTTAGGATTTGAAAAAGCTTTAAAAATAGAAAATAAAATTTTAAATTTATTAAATAATATTAATTTTAATGATACAGATTTACTCATTACTTTTGATACACACGATAATGATTACTTAAATTCCAATGAAGGAAAATTACTACCTATAAAACATTGCATTCAAAATACACTGGGATGGCAAATGCCTAAAAATTTACAAAAATATATACCAAAGGCTAAAAAAATATTTTACAAAAATACTTTTGGAAGTTTAGAGCTTGCAAATTTTATTAACAAAAGTACTTATAAAGAACTTTATTTTTGCGGACTTGTTTCGCATATTTGTGTTTTTTGTAATATTATTTTAGCTTTTAGCGCAAAGCCTGATGCGAAACTTTTTTTATATCAAGAAGCTAGTGCTAGTTTTGATGTAAATTTAGAAGAGTCTTCTTATAATCTTTTAAAAGCATACGGGATTAAAATAATATAGGCTTAAGTCAATGATTATATTTATAATAGCTTTAATTGTGATTATTTTTGTTTTGGTTTTTAAAATATATAATCAAAGCAAAGTTAATAAAAAATTAAATCAAAGCATTTTAAAACAGATCCAAAAAGAAGAAGATAAAAAAATTAAAAATCAAATTTTTTTAGAGAAAAAAAAACAAGAAGAAAAAATATCAGAATACAAAAAAAGCAAAGAATATAAGCTTGATTTAGTTAAAAAATCTAATATCTTAAGCAAAGATAGACTTATGGGTATTGGGGAATTTCTAATTTATAAAGAATTAATTTTTTGTGAAGATATTAAAAATAATTTTAAAGTTTTTCCGCAAATTTCTTTAAAAAGTTTTTTAGAAAATGATGAAGAAAATGAAGTTTGGAAAGCATATTCTGATTTAGTAGTTGATTTTTTATTTGTTATTAAAGATTTTAAAAATAAATCTACAAAACCATTTGCCATTTTAGAATTTCAAGGTGGAGGGCATTATGGAGATAAATCAAATATTGCTCAAGTTTATCAAAATAATTCTTGCTTTATTGATGATTTAAAATTAAAAAAAGAAATCAAAAAAATTGCAAATTCACTTTATTTAAAATACAAAGATTTAATTTAACTTATGCAAGGTTTTATTTTACATACTCAAAAAATCAAAGATGAAGATTTAATCGTTTATATCCTAAGCTCCAAAGCTTTAATTAAAACTTATCGCTTTTATGGGCTTAGACATTCAAGTATTTTGAATGGATACAAAATTGATTTTGCTCTAGATGAAAATCCTAATTTTTTGCCACGTCTTAAAGATGTTATGCATCTTAGTTTTACTTGGATCTTGCAAAGAGAAAAAATGTTTCTATGGCAAGAATTTATACGTCTTTTTTACCAGCATTTAAAAGGCATAGAAGAGCTTGATCCTTTTTATTTCGAACTTTTAAATGAAAGTGCTATAAAATTTTTAAAGCAAAATCCAAAACGTGTTATTATAGATGCTTATGTAAAAATCTTAGAATTTGAGGGCAGACTTCATCAAAATTTTATTTGTTTTTCCTGTGAAGAAGCCATAAAAGATGAAGTTACGCTTCTAAGAGCTTTTTTACCCTCTCATCATCATTGTGCTTTAGGTTATACATTTAACCAAACAAAACTCAAAGAATTTTACAAATATAAAAATTCTAGCATTTTTAATGATGATGAAATAGAAAAAATTTATTCTATTATCAAAGAAGGATTTTAAAATGATAATTTGTGATGAAAATGTTGATTTCTTAGAAAAAATTGCTCAAAAAATAAGTTCTAAAGATGTTGAACTTATTTTTTTAGACAATGAACAAATGCGTAATTTAAATTTAGAACAAAGAGGGATTGATAAAAGTACCGATGTGCTTTCTTTTCCACTTGTAGATATAGCTAAAAATTTACCCCTAGGATCTATAGTAATAAATTTTGAATTAGCCAAAGAAAAGGCAAAAGAATTAAATCATAGCTATAAAGAAGAAATAAGCTTACTTTTTATCCACGCTATGCTTCACTTAATAGGTCTTGATCACGAAACAGATAAAGGAGAGATGAGAGAAAAAGAAAAAGAATTAATAAATTTTTTCAAACTCCCAAAATCTTTGATAGTAAGAAACAACGGATAAAACTATATTTATTACTAAATATCTAAAAAGATCAAAATGCTTTTAAAAACATTGCGATTTTAAAAACTAAGGAAATTAAAATATAAAATTTATAAAAAGATTTTTATTATATTAAAATCTTTTTATATATTAAAAATTATCAGTATTTATATTAGCACTTTACTTACCTAATCACACCAATAATTTACTAGAATTTGGAAAAGACTGCTCATTGTTTATTTTGCTCTCTAGCCTTTTGCATTAATTCCTTTGTACTAGTAGTTGGTTTATAATCAAATGATCTAGAATAATTTGCTTTATAGGCATTTTCACATTCTAAATACACCTTACTTGGATTACCATTAAGATATTTTAACTGCTCTTCATCAAGTTTTTTGCTTCCTTTTGGGAATTTTTCTTTACATTCTTTAATTTTGGCTTCTAATTCCTTAGCATTTTTTGGATCTTTATAGTAATCTAGTGATTTTGGCTCACTAGAACAAGCAGAAAAAACGCCTATAATCATTGCACTTAATAAACCTAATTTAATTGTATTTTTCATTTTTACTCCTAAATATTAAATGAATTATCATTATATTTTTAATAAAATTAAATAATAATTAATAATTTATTAATTAAATTACAATTTATTTTAATTGCTTTAGAATTATTTTTAAATTTTTTAGCTTTTAATATGAAAAAAGCTTAAAATTGCTAAAACCAAGATTTTTGATGTTTAAGCTCTAATTAATATTTACACTCCTATAATATTCATAATTTACATAATTTATCAAGGGGGCAAAAATGAAAAAAGTTATCTTAAGTTTAGCAATCCTTGCTTCATTATCTAGCTTTGCTCTAGCTTCAAATAATAGCTATCATAGTAAGAAAAATCTTAGTAATTCGCAACAAGAATATAAAGAAGATAGAAGTATAACTTGTGCAAATTTTCATAATTGCCAGACAATACATCAGCCTATTTACCAAGAAGCTGGACATAAAGCGCTTTGTAAATTTGGACATTGTTTCTAATGTTAAATATATTAAATTCTAATTCAAATCATCGTTTCCATAAGTGTATGCCTAAGGAAGTTCATCAAATATATGACACCTTAAAACTTATGGAACAACAAGATGATGCAAAAAAAGTAGAAGCCCAAGCTAAAAAAGAAGAACAAAATAATTCTATAAATACAGATACTAGCAAAAAAGATAAGCTTTTAGATATAACTGCTTAATCATTGTGAAAAGATTTTTATAATTTTGTGCTTCTTTTGCGTTGATTACTCTTTGCTTATCTAAGTAAAAAGTTTTTTCAGCTTTATCTTTTAGCTTTTCTAAACTTTGTATATCTTTGAAGTTTTTAACACCAAAAGCCATAAATTTATCATCACTTTTTCTTTGTGCGATGATTAAAATTTTATTATCGGCTTCATTGTGCTCATAATGAGTTATTATCATTTCGCCAAAGCGTTCATCATAAATTGATTTATTTATATAAGAACTTAGTATTTCTTTTAACCTGGTAAAAATTTTCTCTTGCTTAGCTTTCTCCTGTGCAATGCGTTTATCGTTATTTTTATAATCAAAAATAAATTCTAAATCTGTTATTTTACGCCCTGTTTTATAAGTTTTAATTTCAAGTAAAACGATATTTGATTTGCCATTTATATATTTTTTGACTTGATTTATATAAATTAATAAATTATTAATTATTATTTAATTTTATTAAAAATATAATGATAATTCATTTAATATTTAGGAGTAAAAATGAAAAATACAATTAAATTAGGTTTATTAAGTGCAATGATTATAGGCGTTTTTTCTGCTTGTTCTAGTGAGCCAAAATCACTAGATTACTATAAAGATCCAAAAAATGCTAAGGAATTAGAAGCTAAAATTAAAGAATGTAATAAAAATGCTAATTCTGCAAAAACTGATACAGAATGTGCTAATGCTTATAATGCAGAATATTCTAAATCATTTCAAAATTCTAAAAATACAGAAATTAGTGATGAAGAAGCCGCAAAGTATCTTAATCTTAAAAAGAAACAATAATGAATCTTTTTCAATTTTTAAGCGAAAGCATACAGCAAATCATTGATGCTATAAGACAAGTAAGCGCTAGTGATAAAGTTGCTGAGCTTTAAAAGTAAATACTATTATATATTGGTGTTTTAATATATAATAGTTATTTTTAGTAATTAATAATACCATTTTGCTTATTGATACTTAAAATCTTTTAATTGTATTTGAATTTTTATCAATTTGTTTTAAAACAAAAATTAAAATAATAAAAATAATTTTATAAAAATATTAGAATATTTTTATAAATAAAAAATTATAAAAATAAAAAACACAATACACGCAAAATATACAGAACTTAGAGAACGCATTAAAACAACTTAAAAAATCAATAACAAAAGTTAGAAAAAGAAGTAAAAGGAATTTTGTAGATAAAAGTGAGATATATTTATAAAATATGCTTTATCTTAATTGAAATTGCAATATAACAAAAATCCGCTTTGAGTTTTCACTCTTGGCGGAAATTTATCAATCAAGGCTAACTATGAAACGACATAGTAAGCGTTCTGCGAGATTATATCTAAATTTTTAAATTTTTTAAGCTTGAAGTTGAAGCATTTTTCTAATAAAATAGGGATAGTAAGACCTCTTGATCTTGTTATAAATCCTAAAATAAAGATTTAACAATACAAACTATAAAAACTAATAAGAAAAATTCAAAAGCAGTCTTACCCAAAATAATCGCTTTATGTATATTAAGACATTATAAGCACAATGAAGCCGATAATAAAATTTTGATCATCGCACAAAGAAAGAGTGATGATAAATTGGTGGCTTTTGGAGTTAAAAACTTCAAAGATATACAAAGCCTAGAAAAGTTAAAAGATAAAGCCGAAGAACTTTTTTACTTAGATAAGCAAAGAGTAATCAACGCAAAAGAAGCACAAAATTATAAAAATCTTTTCACAATGATTAAGCAGTTATATCTAAAAGCTTATCTTTTTTGCTAGTATCTGTATTTATAGAATTATTTTGTTCTTCTTTTTTAGCTTGGGCTTCTACTTTTTTTGCATCATCATTCTTGGTTTTTTTCTCTTGTCTAGCTTCTTCAAGTTCTAATAGTGGTTTTGCTGTATAACGCAAATTTGTATCGATAACTTGATTACAGCATTGAGAATATACTAATCCCATAATATATCCTTTAGCGATTTATACAAATCTAATTTAGCACAAGTTATGCTTCTATATTCTTATTGAGAATTACTAAGATTTTCTTGCTATGATAGCTATTCTTTAAAGTCAAAGCAAAGCTAAATAATGAAGCAAGGATTGCTAAACTTAAGATAACTTTTTTCATTTTTGCCCTAAATATTAGATAAATTATTATATTTTTAACAAAATTAAATAATAATTAATAATCTCTTTTAATTAAATTGCAATTTATTTTAATTGCTCTTTAGAATTGTTTTGATGTTGTTTAGCTTCTTATCTAGTTAAATTTTAAGTTTTTTACATTTATTAAGTTAATTATATTTTTAATTAAATTTACGAAGATAATTTCATTTTAAATTAAAATATTAATTAATCTTGCTCTAAATCAAAATCACAAGATTAATTATTTAAAAATTTAATTTATATTTTCCTTCTCAAAAAATATTGCTTTATCTAATACCTGAAAAAAAGAATTATAAACCTCAGGATCTTCTACAGATTGTGGAATTTGATTATTAGATCCAAACTGAGCATTAGCCCTTATAATAGATTTATTTTGATCATCAGATCTGATAACCAAAGTTATTCTCATAGTTGCACCTTTTAATAACTTAGTAGCAGTTATAGTTCCTGTTTGCATATCCGCTTTATCTATAACAAACCCCAAATCTTGCAAAGCGGCAACACTAGCTTTTGCTATAACTGCTTTAGAATATTCATAATGTTTTGTTTGATATGTTCTTGTTTTAAGTTGCTGCGTATCTTCTATTAGCATTTGTCTTGAATTTACTCCACAACCAATTATTCCAAATACAACTACAAATAACAAAAATTTTTTCATAATTCATTCGCCTCCAAAAATACTGATTTAGATAATTTTTCATAAAATTGTTGATAAATTTCTTTATCTTTAATAGTCTCAACTTCATTAATAGCACCTTCTTGATTTTTCACAATTCTTTGCGCTGTAAGTCTTACAAATGTTGTTTTATTCTTTTTATTGGTAGCGATAACAACACTTGCTTTAATTTCTTGCGTATTATCAGATTGTCTTGATGCAGCAATAGCAGCACTTGGAGATAATAAAGTTAAAAATATAATACCAACTTGAGTTTTTGTCTCTCTAGCATCTCTTATCTTAGAAGCACTTACTAACCCAAAATCTTTATTTATCTCATCAATATTAAATCCCAAATCTTGCAAAGTAGCTATACTAGATAATAATATTTTATCACTATCGATAGTATTAAATCTTTTTATTTGCAATTGTCTTTCTTGCGCTGTTGATGTTTCAATTTTCATCATATCCTTAACATTTGCCGTAGAACAACCATAAAAAAATAAAAAACAAAAAATCAATACAACATACTTCATCTTCTAGCCTTTAAAAACTTGATGTATGATATGCTACATCTCTAACTTTTTGTTTATTATCAAATTTTATTATGATGGTTAAAGTTCTTTGAGAACTCACACTACTTCCACTATTTCCACCAGCACCTGCAATGATAATACTAATTCCTCCTGCTGAATTTTGATAGGCTCTTTGAGAGCTGATTTTATCATAAACCCAGACTTCTCTTCTTTCGTTATCAGTAGAAATTATATTAGGAGAACCTAATATTTCTATAACTTCAGATGAGCTCATACCTATTTTAATATCTTTTTGTGCTTTAGATACTACAATTTTTTCATCTGCTTCTTGATTATAGAGATTTTTGCTACAAGCACAAAAAAATAAACCTAAAACAATTGACATAATTATTTTTTTCAATTTTTCTCCTTGTAATTTATCCTATAGGATATATTTAAAAAGATTATATCTTTGTAAAGTTTAATTTTATATTAATCCTATGGGATAAAAAAATGAAAGAAAACTTTAGCAATGCAAGTGAAGAAGAAATATTAAATTTTTATAAAAAGATATCTTCAAATATTAGAAAACTTAGAGAAGAAAAAGGGATTTCACAACTTGAATTAGCTCTAGATATAGGTATAAAATCAGTTGCATTTTATTCAAATTGCGAATGCAATAGATATAATAAACATTTTAATTTAGAACATTTATATAAAATTTCTAAAAGCTTAAAAATTCCAATTAAAGATTTATTAGAATAATTATTTTAAATCTAAAATTATATAAATTTAACTATCAAACTAAAAATTTTATAAATTTAAAACTTTATAAAATAAATAAAACTAAAAATAATGAAAGTTGTGCACAAATTTTTAAATTCCAAATCTTTTTAACAAAGCTAAAAAAGTAATTTTAATCATAAAATTCAGAAATTAGATTGTATTTTAAGAATTATAAGTGGTGCGGATGAAAGGACTTGAACCTTCACGCATTGCTGCACCAGATCCTAAGTCTGGCGTGTCTGCCAATTTCACCACATCCGCAAAAGTGGTACGCTCAAGAGGATTCGAACCTCTGACCTACGGCTTAGAAGGCCGTTGCTCTATCCAGCTGAGCTATGAACGCATATATAAGAAGTGGTGGTGCGCCCGATAGGAATCGAACCCATAACCTACAGATCCGAAGTCTGTCGCTCTATCCAGTTGAGCTACGAGCGCTTAGTGGGGTGAGTGATGGGAATTGAACCCACGACCCTCAGGACCACAATCTGATGCTCTAACCGACTGAGCTACACTCACCATTTTTTATAAATATTTATAAAAATGGTCGGGGTGAAAGGATTCGAACCTTCGGCCCCTTGGTCCCAAACCAAGTGCGCTAACCAGACTGCGCTACACCCCGAATTTAAAAGCTAGCATTCTAGCATAAAAAATAATACAAGTCAAGAATTTATTATTCTCTAACGCGTAAAAATACAGGAAAACGTGGTAAAGAATTTTTTGTTAATCCGTTAAATTTATAAGTGATAATAGAACCTATTTTTGGAGGATTTTCTCTATCGCTATCTTTTAACCCTGATCCAATTTTAATAACTTTTGTGCTAGATAGCTCACACAATAAAGCTCCGATCTTATTTTCATATTTACCTTTTCCTTTTATATAGCCTACAACTTTACATTCATCATCAAAAAAAGGCTTTAGTTTTAAAGAAAAATTTGATCTTTTATTTTCATAAGGCATAGAGTTTTTTCTTATGATAAGTCCTTCTCCATCGTTTTTTAAAACATTTTTATAATAATCATTTAAATGCTTTTTATCTTTAATAAAAACTTGAGGAATGATTCTTATGTAAGCATTAGAATATTTTTTTAAATACTCTTGCAAAATTTCTAAACGATTTAATAAAGTGCATTCTTTAAGCTTAAATTCTTCACAAGCATTTGGAACATCAAAAACATTATAAGTTACTTGTTTCCAAAGTGTATTATTGGCTTCATTTGTTCGTATAAGAGCTGAAATTTCATCAAAACTTTTTCTTTGTATCCATAATTCCCCATCAAGAGCAAAATTTGGAAAATTTTGAGTAAAAAATAAAGGAGCAAAGATAGGATTATTTTTGCGTGTTTTAAATGTCTTACCATCCCAAATCCCTCTTACACCATCAAGTTTTTCACTCATTACATAAGTTTTTATATCTTCTTTATCAAAAAAATTTTCATCATAAGTATCAAATAATAAAATTGCATTAGAATAAGAAATAAAAAATATTAAAAATACAATTTTTCTCATTTATAATAAATTGATAATATAACCAGTAGAATCTTTTTGAATTTGATAACTATACTTTCCATCCAAATAAATCACTAAACGATAATACCCTTTATGGGATCCAAAATCTATTCTTTTAAACAAAGAATCTTTAAGTCTGATATTTTTAGTTGGCTGAATATCATCTGATTTAAAGTCTAAAACAATTTTACTAGGATTTCCTATTGAAAAATCAGATAATATTTCATCACTTGTATTAAATTTAATCTTATTTTTATAAGTTGTATAAGCTATAAAATCATATATTTTATCTGTTTGTATAGGAAGTTCTATGCTAACAGAAGTATTTAGATCTGATTTAGAATTATTTTTCTCAGGTATAGTTACAGAAACATCTAAATTTTTAGAAGGATCAGGAGCTTTTACTCTTGTTAATACATAACGATCGTGCCAATCTATGCTTTTATTGATATCAAGATTTAAATCACTCTCACTTCCATCAAGATTAATATAATGAAAAGTAATAGCTTTAAGAATTCTTGCACTTGAATTAAATTTAACTTCTTCTTTTTGAAAAGATTCTGGGATTATAATATTATTACTTAAATTTTGTTCTATATCAAAAGGATTTGTTTTAGCATTTGCAAAAGCACATAAAAATAATAAAACGCACAATAATTTAATTTTCATTTGGATACAAACCTTTCAACTCAAAATATTCTTTTTGGGCTTTAGCATTTTGCTCTTTTAATAAAAGAATTTTTTTATTTAAATTTTCTTTTGTTGTCTCTAAAGACAACATAGTATCTAAAGAATATTGACCAAAAAGCATATTACCAAAATAAATTGCTCCAATAATTACAAAAATCGCCCATAAGGCCATTTTAAAAATATGAAAATAAAGGCTCTTTTTCTTAGTGCTTTCGTCATATTCTTTTAATAAATCACTCAGAGTTTCTCTCCTAAATATTCATCATTTTGAAGCTCTATTTCTAATAGACGATTATATTTAGCAGTTCTTTCCCCTCTTGCTAAAGCTCCTGTTTTAATTTGACCTGTATTTAAACCTACGGCAAAATCAGCTATAAAAGTATCTTCACTTTCCCCTGATCTATGAGACATAATACACTTATAATTATTTCTATGTGCTAAACGCACCGTTCTCATAGTCTCTGTAATAGTTCCTATTTGATTAGGCTTAATAAGAACAGCATTTGCTATTTTTTTAAGAATACCTTCTCTTAAAATATTTTCATTAGTTACAAATAAATCATCGCCCACAAGCTGAATTTTATCCCCTAATTTCTGAGTAAGTTTTATCCAACCTTCAAAATCATTTTCAGCTAAGCCATCTTCTATACTACAAATTGGATATTTTGAACAAAGCTCTATATATTTTTCAATCAAATCATCACTTGAAAAAGTTTTTCCTTCTAAATGATAGCTTCCATTTTTATAAAACTCACTACTAGCAACATCAAGGGCTAATTTTATATTTTTTTCATAGCCTGTTTTTTTAATACAAGTCATCAAAAGATTTAAAGCTTCTTCATTGTTTGCTAAATTAGGAGCAAATCCTCCTTCATCTCCTAATGCCGTAGAATGCCCTAAAGATGCTAATTCTTTCTTAAGAGAAGCATAAACTTCGCAAACAGAACGCAAGGCTTCTTTAAAACTTGTAAATCCAAAAGGCATAATCATAAATTCTTGAAAATCGATATTATTATTTGCGTGAGCTCCTCCATTGATAATATTACACATTGGAACAGGCAAAATACTTGCATTTATACCACCTAAATATCTATATAAAGGTATATTTAAAGAGTTAGCCGCTGCACGTGCTAAAGCCATAGAAACACCTAAAGTTGCATTAGCCCCTAAATTAGAATAATTACTTGTGCCATCAAGCTCTTTTAAAGTTTCATCAAGTTGAATTTGATCATAAGCATCAAGCCCTATGATATTTTCAGCTATAAGCTCATTGACATTGGAAATAGCTTTTAATACCCCTTTTCCGTTAAATCTTTCATCATTATCTCTAAGCTCTAAAGCTTCTTTTGAACCAGTACTTGCACCACTTGGAACTATAGCTGAACCCACGCTACCATCATTTAATACTATTTCTGTTTTTATTGTAGGATTTGCCCTACTATCTAAAACTTCAAATGCTCTTACATCTTCTATTATTAACATCAATCTTCCTCCTCATCTTGTGAAGAACTTATCATTCCTTCAATACCTATAGAATTTTGTATTTCTTTAGTAATTTCTTCTGCAATTTGTGGATTTTCTTTTAAGAAAGCTTTTGAATTCTCTCTACCCTGCCCTAGCTTTTTATCTTTATAAGAAAACCACGCTCCACTTTTATCTACTATATCTAATTTAACACCATAATCTATAAGCTCACCTTCACGGCTTAATCCTTCTCCAAACATTACATCAAATTCAGCTTGTCTAAAAGGCGGAGCAACTTTGTTTTTAACTACTTTAACTTTAACACGATTTCCAATTACTTCTTCGCTTTGTTTTAAACTTGCAACTTTTCTTACATCTAAACGCACAGATGCATAAAATTTTAAAGCATTTCCACCAGTAGTTGTTTCAGGCGTTCCATAACCCATAGCACCTATTTTCATACGAATTTGGTTGATAAAAATAACTGTGGTATTCATCTTATGCACTATACCTGTAAGCTTTCTTAAAGCCTGAGACATTAATCTTGCTTGAAGTCCTACGTGCTGATCGCCCATATCTCCTTCTATTTCAGCCTTTGGAGTAAGAGCTGCTACGCTATCAACTACAATCAAATCAATAGCCCCGCTTCTAGCTATGGTCTCTACGATCTCTAAAGCCTGCTCCCCAAAATCAGGCTGAGAAATATAAAGATCATCTGTATTTACTCCTAAATTTTTAGCATATTTAACATCTAAAGCGTGTTCTGCATCGATAAATGCACAAACCCCACCTGCTTTTTGACATTCTGCAATGATATGCAAAGTAAGCGTTGTTTTACCTGAACTTTCAGGTCCATAAATTTCAATGATTCTTCCTTTTGGAATTCCCCCTATTCCTAAAGCTAAATCAAGCCCAACCGAACCTGTACTAATACTATCAATTTGCTCAACTTCTTTATCACCAAGTCTTAAAATCGTTCCTTTTCCAAAGGCTTTATCAAGACTTTTTAAAGCAGCATCTAAGGATTTTCTTTTATTGTCATCCATTATTTTCCCTTAAAAATAATTTAGTCTAAATTCTAACAAAATAAAGCTAAATAATGCATTACTTCAAAAAAATATTTTTAAAATAAAATCATAAAATTAAAGTTTTTATAAATTTTTAAATGAAATTCTATAAAATATTTTATTAAGAAAAATCAAGGATCAACTCATCAATGAAAAAAACGATCACTATAGCTCATTCTCCTGATGCTGATGATATTTTTATGTATATGGCAATTAAATTTGGCTGGATTGGAAATGAATTTGATTATAAAAACAAAGCCTTAGATATACAAAGTTTAAATGAATTAGCGCTTCAAAATTATTATGATGTTAGTGCTATTTCTTTTGCGCTTTACCCTTTAATTGCTAAAGAATACGCACTTTTACGCACAGCTATGAGTTTTGGTGAAGGCTATGGACCAAAACTTATCAAAAAAAAAGAAACACAATTAAAAAGAAATTTTAAAGTGGCACTAAGTGGAGCAAATACCACAAATGCTTTACTCTTTCGTATGAAATATCCAGAAGCTAAAATTATTTATAAAAATTTCTTAGAAATTGAAAAAGCTGTATTAGAAGGTGAAGTAGATGCTGGAGTTTTAATCCACGAAAGTATTTTAGACTTTGATACAAAACTTTGCGTAGAAGTAGAACTTTGGGATATTTGGCTAGAACTCGCAAAAGAAAATCTCCCCTTACCTTTAGGCGGGATGGCTCTGCGTCGCTCTTTACCTATCACAGATGCGATTCAAATAGAAAAAGATCTTATCAATGCCGTTAAAATAGCATATTTAAATTCTAAAATTTTAATTCCTATGCTAATGGAAAGAAAGCTAATACGCGTAGATGAATCAAAACTAAAAACTTATTTATCCTTATATGCCAATCAAAATTCTATTTATTTAAATGAAATTCAAACTAAAGCCCTTGATACACTTTTTAAACTAGGATATGAACATAAGTTTTATGATAAAATAATCCACACAAATGATTATCTTATTCCTAGCGAATACGAAAATGCTAGATATTCTTAAAGGAAAATTATGGATGAGAGCACTCTTGTAGCCCTTGGGGTTGCTACTTTTAAAGTTACACTTTTAATCTCCTTGCCTATGCTTCTTGCAGGGCTTATTGCAGGGCTTATTATAAGTATTTTTCAAGCTACAACACAGATAAATGAAATGACGCTTTCTTTTGTCCCAAAAATCATTTTGGTTGTGATTGTAATCATTTTTTTAATGCCTTGGATGACAACAACAATGATAGAATTTACTGAAAATATTTTAAATCAAATTCCAACCTTTATCAAATGATAATAGACTTCAAAAAATACTCATCTGTGCGTATAGGTGATAAATTTGAAGTTCAAGTTTTAAACAAAATAGAAGAATTTGATGGCTTTTTAATAGGTGGAGCAAATAATTTATTAATTAGCCCAAAACCTAAAAAAATGGGGATTTTAGGAGATATTTTTGATTTTATAGAAATACTTGATAAAAATAAAGACTTTATTATCTTACGCATAGGTTGTAAAACAAAAGCAAATAAAATTTATCGCTTTGTCAAAGAAAACAATCTTTTAGGCTTTGAGTTTTTACAAAAAATCCCAGGCACACTTGGGGGACTTTTAAAAATGAATGCGGGACTTAAAGAAGAATGCATCAGTCAAAATTTAATCAAAATTGCCACCGCTAAAGGCGAAATTATACGTGAAAATATAAATTTTGCCTACCGCTTTTGTCCTTTGCAAACACCTTTTTTTTGGGCTGAATTTAAACTTTTCTTTGGTTTTGATAAAACAAAAGATGAATTTTTAAAAAATGCCAGAAATAACCAACCAAGCGGAGCAAGCTTTGGCTCTATCTTTAAAAATCCAAAAGATAATTTCGCAGGAGCCTTAATCGAAGCTGTAGGGCTTAAAGGCTTTAGCAAAAATGACGCTATGCTAAGTGATAAACACGCCAATTTTTTAATCAACAAAAAAAATGCTAGCTTTGATGATGCACTTTTTCTTATAGAACTTGCCAAAAAAAGAGTTTTTGAAAAATTTGGAATTTTATTAGAAGAAGAAGTAATCATACTTTAACTTGCTTATTTTAAAGGATTTTTATGAAATTTATCAATTTAAATCAAAAAGATTTTTTTAATCCTTATTATCTTAAAAAACAAATCACACAAAATGAATTTGATAGTTTCAAAAAGCTTTTAAACATTTACTTAGCTGATCTTGAAAATTCTAAAAACCAAAATGAAGATTATCTAGTGGCCAACGCTCTTGCACCCTTTTTAAAAGCTTTAAATTTTAATACTGTTATAAAACATAAACAAAAAGGCAAAAGTGAGATTGATCTAAGTCTTATCAATAAAGAAGAGTTAGAAGTCATCATCGAAGCTAAAAAACAAGGCTCTAAAGAATTTATCACGCCAAATTCCTTAAATTCAAAAGCACTTTGCGAAAGCATACTTTATTATCTTAGAGAAAGAGAACATAATTTTAATCTAAAATTTATCATCATTACTAATTTTTATGAATTTTATATTTTTAAAGCAAGAGTTTTTGAAGAGTTATTTTTCAATGATACAAATTTCAAAAAACTTATCAACACTTTTAATGATGGCAATTCTCTTATCAATAACACAGAAGAATTTTACAAAGAATGCTCTAAACTTATAGAAAATAAAAAGCAAAATTTAGAAGGCTTTTTTATAGATTTAAAAATCTTTAATGACAAAGAAAAGCAAAATTTTAAAAATTTAAAAACTATTTTTAAAATTTTTAATAAAGATTTTTTACACAATGAATTTAACCCCAACGATGCAAATTCCTTAAATAACGCCTTTTACAAAGAGCTTTTATACATCTTAGGACTTTATGAGAGCAAACAAAACTCAAAACTCATCATCACAAAAAGCCAAGAGAGCAAAGAAGAGCAAGGCACTTTTTATACCGCTATAAATTCTAAACTTCAAAAAGAAAATTTTGAAACCATTTTAAAGCTTTTGATCTTATGGCTAAATCGCATTTTGTTTTTAAAACTTATAGAGTCAAATTTAGTGCGTTTTAATGATGATAAAAATTTGAAATTTTTAAATTTTAAAAAAATCCCTGATTTTGACAAACTTAGCGAACTTTTCTTTGAAATTTTAGCCAAAGAAAAAAGCAAAAGAAAGAAAAGTGTATTTGCTTATCTGCCTTATCTAAATTCTTCTTTATTTGAAAAACAAAGCATAGAAAATACGCTTGAAATTTCAAGTCTAAATAATGATTTAAAGCTTTTTTACTATAAAAACACTATACTAAAAGATGACAAATGCAAAGCCAAAAAAGGACAAGTTGGGCTTTTGGAATACTTGTTTGAATTTTTAGATAGTTTTGATTTTGGTAGCGATGATGAACAAAGTGAAATTTTAAGCCAAAAAGAACTCATAAGTTCAAGTGTTTTAGGAAATGTTTTTGAAAAACTAAACGGCTATAAAGAAGGAAGTTTTTACACGCCAAGCTTTATCACTTCTTATATGTGTAAAGAAAGTATCACAAAAATCGTGCTTGATAAATTTAATACCAAATTTGATCTTGATGCTAAAGATATAAACGAACTAAGAAAATCTTTAAGAAAAGAAGATAAAAAGATACAAAAAGAGCTTTTAAACTCCATAAAAATTTGTGATCCTGCAGTAGGAAGTGGGCATTTTTTAGTTTCTGCTTTAAATTGTTTGCTTAGCATTTATGATGAGTTAAATCTTTTTGATGAAGAATTTTACCTAGAAGTGCAAAATGATGAAATTCTAATCACCAATCATAAAGGCGAGTTTATAGAGTATAAACGTCCAAGCACACCTAAAGATAAAGCCCATCTTATCCAACAAGAGCTTTTTCATACTAAAAAAGACATCATAGAAAATAATCTTTTTGGGGTTGATATCAATCCCAACTCTTGCGAGATCACGAAGCTAAGGCTTTGGATAGAATTACTAAAACACAGCTTTTATCAAAGCTTCGATGATGAGAATTATCACGATCTTAAAACCCTGCCAAACATCGATATAAATATAAAATGCGGAAATTCTTTGGTATCTTATTTTGAAACAGGTAAAAGCTTAAACCATTATCCTAATATCAAAGAACGTATGAGCAAATACAAACGCATAGTAAAAGACTATAAAGAGGGATTTTACACGGATAAAAGTCAAATCAACCAAGAGATAAAAAATCTCAAAATGTCTTTTAAAAATTTCTGCTTTGCAGATAAATTTAAAAAAGAAATGAAAAGCTTTAATGATAAATGTGAAAAATACTCCAAAAAATATGGAAATTTCTTAGCTATAGATGATGAGAATTTAAAATTTTTTGTTAGTGCAAATTTGACTCTTTTTGACTTTGATGAAAAAGAAGCCACAAAAGAATTTAAAAAACTCAAAGAAGATTATAATGCCATTTTTAACCTAGAAAGCAATCATCCTTTTGAATGGCGTTTTGAATTCCCTGAAATTTTAGATGATGATGGAAATTTCAAAGGCTTTGATCTAATCATTGGCAATCCGCCTTATATAAGACAAGAAGAGCTTAAAGAGCTAAAACCTCATCTAGCTAAAAACTATAAAGTTTATAAAGGTACTAGTGATATTTATACTTATTTTTATGAATTAGGATTTAACGCTTTGATAAACGGGGGGGGGGGTATTGAATTTCATAACCTCCAACAAATACACGCGTGCAGGATATGGGGAAGCTTTGCGTGAATTTTTACTTAAAAATGTTAAAATTTTAGAATACACTGATCTAAATGGTATAAAAGTTTTTGATAGTGCCACCGTGGATACTTCTATACTTTGTTTTGAAAAATCAAAAAGCAAAGATAATAAATTCAAATACCTTGCTCTAAATAATGAAATTTTAAAAGCTTGTGCTTATGACATTGGTTTATATAAGGACTTTGCAGAATTTTCGCAAAAGTCTTTAAGCAAAGAAAGTTTTACTTTTAGCGATGAAAATACTAGTGCTTTAAAAGCCAAAATTGAACGCATAGGAACTCCGCTTAAAGATTGGTATGACTTAAATATTAACTATGGAATAAAAACGGGTTTAAATGAAGCCTTTATCATCACTACTAAAAAAAGAAATGAAATTTTAACAAATTGTAAAGATAAAGCTGAAAAAGAACGCACCGCTAAACTTATACGCAAAATGCTACGCGGACGCGATATAAAAAGATATAGCTATGAATGGGCTGGGCTTTGGATAATAGTCTTTGAATTTGGAAGTTATAAAATTTTAGAAAAAGATTATCCAGCCATATATAATCATTTAAAACAATACAAAGAAAAACTTCAAGCTAGAGGGCAATGCACCAATAAACCTGTGACAGAGCAAAAGCCATATTTGGGACAACATCATTGGCTTGAGTTAGACAATAACCCAAATAGAGAGTATTTATCACAATTTGAAAAAGAAAAGATAGTTTATAGTGAAATTGTAAGAAGACCGCAATTTTATTTAGATACAGATTTGAATTTTTATGCAGAAGCCACAAGTTTTATTTTAACAGGTAAAAATTTAAAATATCTCATTGCTTTTTTAAATAACGACTTTGTCGCTTTTATTTTTAAAATATTTTATGCAGGCGGAAATTTAGGGGAAAATGGTTTTAGATATAAAAAGGCGTTTTTAGAAAAACTTCCTATACCAAAAATAAATTCCAAAAATGAAAAATTAGCCGATGAACTTATAAATTTAGTTGATGAGATTTTAAAAGCCAAAGAACAAGACAAAAACGCAAACACCCAAAAACTAGAAAATAAAATCAATTCTTTGGTTTATAAACTTTACAATCTCACCGATGATGAGATAAAAATCATCGAAAACAAGGAGTGAAAATGATTAAAAAAATAAAACAAGTTAATTATAAAAGTTTTAATAATTATAATTCAAGTGGTTTGGAATTTAGTCGTATTAATATTTTGTATGGGAGAAATGGTCAAGGTAAAAGTTCATTGGTAAATTTCATTAAAGATAATATTGAAAATAATAATTTAGATATTTTTGAAACAAGGTCTAACGGTTTTAGTTTATTTTTTTATGATACAGATTATAAAAATAGCTTATTTTATAGCAATGATAAATTTAAGACATTTTATATAGCTGATGATATAGAAAATATAATTCTAGAAAAAAATAAGATATACAAAAAGATAAAAAAACTTAAAGAATTCAAAAATAAAATAGAAGAAAAAATAAATACTGCAAATAAAAACAAAAAGGATCTTAAAAGCACAATAGCAAAAAATACTAGAGAAGTTCTAAGCAAAATTGATAGTAATAAATATAATACCCCACAATCTTATCAATCCACACATATAGATGATAGTTACTTATCAAGTGAAAAAATATCATTATTTGAGGTATTGTCGTATGATGAATTTGAAAAAATTAAATCAATGAAAAAAAATTTAAATTATGAAATTATCAAAGAGTTTAATTTTGATAAATTTAAACAAATAGAAAACGGTGTAAAAAAAATTGATGAAATGCTTAAACAAACCCCAGAAAATAATGCAATAGATAGATTTAAGCAAGATAACGATTTGGAAAATTTGGCAAGATTAGCATTTGATATAAAAAATAAGTCAGAGATGTATAAAGATAAATGTCCATTATGTGGGCAAAATATATTAGGTGTTAAATTATGGGAAAAATTAGAAAAACATTTTAATGAAGAATATAAACAGTTTATTGAAAGATTAGATAAAGCTAAAAATTTTTTTGAAAATTCTATAACAGAATTGAGTAATTATATAAAATGGATTAATGAGTATTTTATTAAGACTAAATTACTTATTGATGATGATATTGATAAAAAAAGACAAGAATATTTATTGTTTATTGAAGAATCTGTAAAAGAAATGAATAATATAATAAATCATATAGAACTTAAGAAACAAAATCCAAACAAGAATGATATAGATATTGATTGTGATTTAAATTTATTTCAAAGAATTTTAAACAATGACATCCAAAACTTAATTAAACAGCATAATAGGAAGCAACAAACATATCTTAAAGATATAGATGAAAATATTGAAAAGATAAAAAAGCATTTTATAGCTCAAGAGAAAGATAACGTTACATTATATAATGGTTTAATTAATTTTTATAATAAAATCAAAGAAAAAATTAATTGTGTATTAGAAAAAAGAAATAAGCATATAGTAGATATAGATACAAAACTTAAAAAAATGGATCAAAGTTTTCAAAATCTTAATAAAGATATGGAAGAATGGTTTTTCAATGATATTTGTTTTGAGAAGATAGGGGATACGCACTATAAAATACAAAGGTTAAGTTTTAATAATGAATGGTTTGATTGTGATAAGGGATTGAGTGAAGGTGAGAAGACTATAGTTTCTATAATATATTTTACAAATCATTTTTTATCAAAAATTAAAGAAATAAAAGAATGTCCTTTAGTTTTTTTAGATGATCCTATAAATAGTTTAGACAATTCAAATCGAGATAAAATTATTAATTATATATCCAGTAAACTTTTGAAACAAAATAGAGGTCAGTTTTTTATAGCTACGCATATTGATGAAGTATGTGATAAGTTTAATAAAAAAAATAGTGATACACAATCAATTTTTGAAATAAAAAAATATGCTAATCAGTCTGAAATTGAAAAATTGGCAGATTTTAAATTGAATAATGATTTTAAAACAACTTATTTGAGATTATGTGAATATTTAAAATTTGGAAAATATGAAGATGCTTTTGATATCAGCGGCGATGTTAGATTTATTCTTGAAAAGATTTGTAATATATTTTTTGAAAATACCGAAAATTTCACAAATTGTTATGATAAATTAGTTAGTAAATTTGATATAGTTAAAAAATATACAGCAAATGATATACAAGATTTAAATCATGGAAAAAATATAATAAATTCAGATGAAATAATAGAAAAAGTTAGATTTGTTGTCGAAATTATCGATAAAATTAGGAATTATTCATGCGGGAAATTATAGCAGTAAAAAAGGATTTTATTGCTTTTAATAAAAAATCATTTTGTCAAGATAGATTATTGACGTCTGGAAAAGCATATTATTTACACTATAAGGATAACAATAAATTTTGTGGTTATGCTGGAAAAGAATGTGTAAAGCAAAAATGCAGCAACGATTTAAATATCGTACCAGATTTTACAAAATCTTTGATTTCAAATTTTAAAAAAGAAACTAAAATAATCCAAGGCAAAAAACACATTCATAGGGCAAATTTGAGTAAGAGCGACATTTCTATGGCTATTGAATATGTAATTTTAAGGCAAAGTAAAATGAAAAAATTTAAAAAAGCAAATTATTTTATACTAAATGATTATTACAAAGAATATTTAAAGACAAATACTCTTTCACTGAATTCAATCAAACATATTTTAAATATAGAAGAAAAAGCACCTTTAAAATTTAAATTAGATAATTTGCTAACATGTTATGCTTACGAATATAAAATTTTACTTGCGTTAAAAAATATTCCTATAAATAAAAGAGCATATTTAATAAGCATATTGTCAAATTTAAGACAATACTATACATTAACAGATAAACAGATAGAAGGTTTAAAGGAATGGTTTAAAAGAATTAAAAATAAGGAAATTGCAGAGGCTAAATTAAAGAAATTCTTGTACGCAAAAATTCCATAGTGCCAAGCTAAGCCTTAAAACTTAGCTTGAAATTTTACAATCAGTCTTTTAAGTAGTATTCTATAGTAGAAACCACTCTTATAGTTTTGATATAAGGGGTATTTTTATCTCTATTGCTAATGCTAAATTGCCCTTGAGAAGCTTTTTTAATTTTACCCAGTGTGCTATTTGAATCTTGTGCGAATTTTAAGGCCGCGTTTCTAGCATTGAGCGTGGCTTCTTCTATCATCTTTGGTTTTATATCATTTAGTTTGGTATAAAGATACTCTATCTCATAATCATCGATTTTTATCACTATACCAAGTTTTCCAAGTGTTGAAATTTTTTCTAGTATGCTTTTTCCAAGTTTTACATTTTTAGTATAGATGAGTAAATTTCCCGTGCCTATATATCTAAAGGCTACTTGATTGTCATTTCTATAAGGATCGCTTAGTTTATCTGTGATATTTGGGGCATTATAACTTATCTCATCAGCTCTTACGCCTTGATCTTGCAAAAATTTAAGTATATTTTGCTTATCTTTTTCCAAATCTTCATACAAATTAGCAAGATTGTTATTTGATCTTGTAAATTTTATAGGAAAGATAAGCGTATCTGCTTCGATATCTTTTTGACTTAAGCCTTTTACTATCACACTTCTATCAAATGTTTTAAAATCATTTAAAGCTTTATTTAAACCTATAGTAAAAATCAAACTAGCCAAAATGATAGCTAAAGATATAAAAAAAGTATTTAGTTTCATTTTTATCCTTTAAAAATTAATGAAAATAAAATTCTTATTTTATCTTTAATAAATTTGAAATAGTATTAATCTATGGATAAAATTTATATTATTAAAACTTTTATTTTTAGATAGTAAGGATTATAAAAAGTAAAATATTTTTAAAAATTTAAAATCTTTAAATTTTAAATTTTTAAAAAACAATCAAAGATAAAATTTAAATCTTAAAACAAAATTTAGAAACTAGAAAACAAAACGTGGCCGGGAGAAAGGGATTCGAACCCCTGGAGGTGTGACCCTCAACGGTTTTCAAGACCGCCGCTTTCGACCACTCAGCCATCTCCCGAAAAAATTGTAAAGAAATCTATCGCTGGAGGCGACATCCGGATTCGAACCGGAGATCAAGGCTTTGCAGGCCCATGCCTTACCGCTTGGCTATGTCGCCTTGAATATGGTGCCCGAGGCCGGACTTGAACCGGCACGGAAGAAAAATTCCGAGGGATTTTAAGTCCCTTGTGTCTACCAATTCCACCACCCGGGCGGGTGATAATGGAGCGGGAAACGAGAATCGAACTCGCGACACCAACCTTGGCAAGGTTGTGCTCTACCCCTGAGCTATTCCCGCGAAAAAACTTTATATAAAATAAGTAAGTAAAGATGAAATCTTAACAAATTAAACTTAAAATATTGTTAAGATTTATTTTTATTTACTTACAAATATAACTTACAATAGCTTCTAATTTCTGATCCCCTTCTGTTACGATAGGCAAAGAAAGTTCTACTCCATCCATTTTAGCACTTGAATTTAAAACCCTTGGCATCATTGCACTTGGTTGTCTTTGAGTGATATTTAAAGATCTTAAAGTACAAGTTCTATTTAAATCGCTAGAATATTTTTTTTCATATTCTAATGATTTTGCTAAAAGTTTATCATAAAGTTTTTCTTTGCTTTCTTTTAAAAGCTCATCAGAAAATTTAGCATTTAAAGAAGGCATTGAAACACTTACAAAATCACTTTTTGCTACAATGGCATTTAAATCATTGATAAAAGCATTAAATGCACTTAATTCTTCTGGTTTTATATCACAATTTAAATAAGCGTTTAATCTTTGTCCTTTTGGAATTTGAATTCCATCTTTATAAGAGAAATTTGGCTCCAAGCTATAAGAACCACCGGTGCAAAATTTATCTTGTTTAGCTCTTTGTAAAATTTGATTAAAAGTATTAGAGATTTGATTTTTTTCTTCTTGAGTTAAAGAAATTTTTGTACTTAAAAGCTCATTTGCCCAAAAATTAATATGCGCATTAAATACATCAGGACTTATTTTTGAACTTTCTTCAATATTTCTTGAAAAACTTAAATATCTATTTGAGTTTAAACTACTATTTAAATCTTTTTTCTTGTTTAAAAACTCAACATTAAAAATAACCCCTAAAATAAAAAGCAATAGACATAAAAAACCTACACCCAAACCCTTAAAAAAAGTTAGCATATTTCTTTCCTTTGTTAAAAATTTAAGCTAATTTTAGCAAAGAAATATAAAAATCAATATTCCTTTATCCTTTTTTTAAAAATCCTATAATATGATTACATTTTTTACATCTAAATTTGGCATTTTTATCTTGAATCTTTTTATGAATTCCAAAAGGCACATCGTGAATTTGTCCTAAACATTGACAAGTGTAAAAATAAATTGCTAACTCATCATCTTCATCTTTGATTTCTTCAAAACTTATATCAGTCCCACTATCAGAACTTAAAGATCCTATTCTCCATTGCTCTACTTTCATATCTTCATAAAGTATATGTTCTAAAAGCCATTTTTTTACCATAGCATAAAGCTTTTCTTTTAAATCATTTGTGGTTTTTATATTTTGTATAAGCTCTATCATAGATTGGGTGATTTCTTTATGAATCCTGCAGTGCTCTTCAAAATAAGGATATTTAATAGCCGACATATATTTTTCTTCATCATTAAAATGATATTTCATATAATTAAAAAATTCCATAAGCAAGGTTTTAATTTTATCTTTATATACAGGTTTATCAAGCATATGCTCTACTTTTGCTGCAAGTTCAAATAGTTTTTTATGCTGAGCATCAATTTTACTATTGTGAACACTATAACTCTTATCCCATTTTGGTAGCAATCTTTATCCTTTATAAGTTTTTTCTTCACTCTTAATAAAAACTAAAAGCTGATGACATTTTTTGCATTTTATAGTTGTATCATCATTAGTCATACTCATATGTTCTTTAAAATTTAATCTATGATTTATTTTGCAAGGACAAGAATAAATAAATTCTAAATTTTCATGTATTATAGGTTGATTTTGGACTGATTTTTCATCATTTAAAGTTTTCGTTTTATTTTCATTGGCCCAAATTGCTATTTTAAGATCATATTTTAAGATATGTTTATAAAGCCAATTTGACATCATATAATACAATCTTTCTTTAAGATCATTTGTGGTTTTTATATTTTGAATCAATCTAGACATTTCATATATGATATTTTTATGCATTTGTCTATGCTCTTGAAGATAAGGATATTGGATCTCTTCCATAAATTTTTCTTCATCATGGAAATGCTCTTTCATGTAGTTGAAGAGTTCTGTTAAAATTTCTTTTAATTCATCACGTTTAACAAATTTATAAACTGCATTTTCAACTTTTGCAGCAAGTTCAAAGAGTCTTTTATGCTGAGCATCAATTTTTTTATTATTAATACTATAGCACTCATCCCAAGCTGGGATTAATCTATAATCTTCCATTTTATCCATTCCTTTACAGAATATTCTGTAAATATTCTGTAAATATTCTGTAAATATTATATCACAAAGATTTCTATTTTCAAAATAAAAATTTATTTTTTAGATATTTTTTAATAATATATTTTAATAATATGTTTTAACAATATTTTATTTTAAAAATGAAAAAACAAGCTTTTCGTATATTTTTATTAAATTTTTGTTAAATTAATTAAAATTTAATTACTTTTTTAATATTTATAAATTCGTCTTATGGTAAAAATTAAAATATATTGCTATAAATTTTATTTTTTTGTTATACTCTTTTTTATGCAAAAACAAACCATTAAAAAATTACAAGAAAATCTACTGATTTGGTATGAAAAAAACGGCAGAAAAGAACTACCTTGGAGAAATTTACAAAGCTCTTTATGTGATAAAAGACTTTGTCACATTGAGCGTGCTTATGGGGTTTATATAAGCGAAATTATGCTTCAGCAAACTCAAGTAAAATCAGTATTAGAAAAATTCTATTTTCCTTTTTTAGAAAAATTTCCAAATTTAACAAGCCTTGCAAATGCAAATGAAGAAAAACTTTTAAAGGTATGGCAAGGACTTGGATATTATTCTAGGGCTAGAAATTTAAAAAAAGCAGCTATGGCTTGTATGCAAAAATTTAATGGTTCTTTGCCAAAAAATATTAAAGATTTAAAAAGTTTAAGCGGTATAGGATCTTATACAGCTGGAGCTATTGCTTGCTTTGGATATGATGAAAAAGTAAGCTTTGTTGATAGTAATATAAAACGTGTTTTATGCAGACTATTTGCTTTAGAAAGTCCTAATATGAAAGAACTAGAACTCAAAGCTGAAAAAATTTTAAATTTAAACAATGCTTTTGATCACAATCAAGCTTTACTTGATATAGGAGCTTTGATTTGTTTACCTAAAAATCCAAAATGTGGAATTTGTCCAATTTATGAGTTTTGTCTAGGAAAATTCAATACGCAGCTTTATCCACAAACCAAAAAAATACTATATGAAAATTTAAATTTAAATCTTGTTTTATTTGAATTTCAAAAGAAATTTAGCATCCAAAAAAGCTCTAAAAAACTTTATAAAGGTTTATATAATTTTCCCTTTTTTAAGGATGATGAATTTAATTTAAATGAAAATATGAAACCAATAGCTGAGTTTAAACACGGCTATACCAAATTTAAAATTAATGTTAAAGTTTATCATCAAATTTTAGATAAAGAAGATAAAAGCTATGAATTTAAAAGTTTTAAAGAATTAGACAATATACCCATTTCAATTCTTTCCTTAAAAGCCTTGAAAAAAGTTAAAAATCTATTATAACTTAGTGTTTGGTTTTAATTTATTATAATATAAAATTATTTTAAAAATTTAAATTGGACAATTAATGAAATTTAAAAAAATTTATATAGAACTTAGCGATATTTGTGGTTTAAAATGTGAATTTTGTCCTTCAATGAAAAACATAAGAGGCGTTATGAAATTATCAAATTTTAAAGCTTTAGTTGAAAAAATTTCAAATAAAGCAGAACTTTTTACTTTTCATTTGCTAGGCGATCCTTTACTTTTACCTAATCTTGAAAAATATATTCAAATAGCTTATGAAAAAAATATGAAATTAGAGCTTACAACAAGTGGTTTTTACTTTAATACTAAAAATCAAAATTTGCTTTTAAAATATTCTAATATTTACCAAATCAATATTTCAATCACAGCCTTTTTAAGTCAAAATAAATTAAGCCTAAAAGATTATTTTGAACCAATTTTAACTTTTTTTAAAGAACATCTTAAGCAAAATGCTAAAAGTTTTATCAATCTTAGGCTTTGGAATTTAGATGAAAAATTTAATTTTCCTAAAGAAAATTTAGAATTTTATGAATTTTTAAACTCATATTTTAATGTAAAAATTGATCCTAAGCAATCTAAAAATCGTCTTGCAAGACATATAATATTGCATCAAAAAAAATCATTTAAATGGCCTAGTTTAGAAGATGAAATTATAAATACCAAAGGAACTTGTTATGGGCTTATTAAGCAAATTGGAATCTTAAGCAATGGCACAGTTGTGCCTTGCTGTTTAGATTCTAAAGCTTGTATTAACCTTGGAAATATCTTTGAAAAATCTTTTACAAGCATTATTAATTCTCAAAAATCAAAAAAAATTAAACAAGGCTTTAAAGAAGGAAAATATCTAGAAACTTTATGTCAAAGATGTACATTTAATGTAAGTTAAATTTAATTTTTTTTAGCTAAATTAAACATTTTATTTTATAAAAGGCAAAGAATGAAAAAAAACCTAATCATAGTCGAATCTCCCGCTAAAGCAAAAACCATAGGAAATTTCTTAGGAAAAGATTATGAAGTTATAGCCTCTAAAGGTCACATCAGAGATTTACCAAAAACAAGCTTTGGTATAAAAATAGAAAATGATGTTTTTATCCCTGAATATAAAATCACAAGTGATCATAGCTCCTTAGTAAAAGAATTAAAAGAAAAAGCTAAAAATGCTAAAGAAATCTTTCTTGCAACGGATGAAGATAGAGAAGGTGAAGCTATAGCTTATCATATAGCAAAAGCTATAGGAAAAGATGAAGAAAAACTTCCTCGTATTGTATTTCACGAAATTACAAAAAGTGCTATTGATCATGCTTTAAAACATCCAAGAAAACTCAATATGAACTCAGTCAATGCACAACAAACTAGACGCTTACTTGATCGCATTGTAGGTTATAAATTAAGTCCTCTTTTAGGACAAAAAATTCAAAAAGGCTTGAGCGCTGGACGTGTTCAAAGTGCAGCTTTAAAGATCATAGTAGATAGAGAAAAAGAAATTCGTGCTTTTATTCCTTTAGAATATTTTAGTATCGATATGATTTTTAAAAAAGACTTAGAAGCAGAACTTATTGAATTTGATAAAGGAAAAATAGAAAAACTTACTATTACCAATAAAGATCGTGCTAAACTTATTTTTGAAGCTTGTAAAAATGATAATTATTTTATAAATGAAATAGAAAGCAAAGAAAGAAAAATATCTCCGCCACCACCTTTTATGACCTCAACTTTACAACAAAGTGCTAGTAATCGTTTAGGATTTAATCCTAAAAAAACCATGATGATAGCTCAAAAACTTTATGAAGGTGTAAATACACACCAAGGCACAATGGGTGTAATCACTTATATGAGAACAGATAGTTTAAATTTAGCTAAAGAAGCGGTGCAAAATGCAAGAGAATTTATTAAAAATAATTTTGGAGAAAAATACTTACCAAACAAAGCCAATATTTATACTACAAAATCTAAAGGAGCACAAGAAGCACACGAAGCAATAAGACCTACAAATTTAGACTTTACTCCAGAAATAGCAACTAAATTTTTAGATAAAGATGAATTAAAACTTTATGCTTTAATTTATAATCGTTTTTTAGCCTCTCAGATGAATCCTGCTATCTCTGGAATTCAAAATGTTTTTATAAAAAATGATAGAGCTGTATTTAAAATAAGTGGTAGGAAAATACTATTTGATGGATATTATAAAGTATATGGAGATATGGATAAAGATAAAATTTTACCTGATCTTAAAATTGGTGAAAATTTAAAAATACAAAATTTAGAAATGAATTCCCATTTTACAGAACCTCCTTCAAGGTATTCTGAGGCAGGACTTGTAAAAAAACTTGAAAGTTTAGGTATAGGACGCCCTTCTACTTATGCTCCTACTATTTCTATACTTACAAGTCGTGATTATGTAAAGATTGATAAAAAACAATTAATTCCTAGTGAAACAGCCTTTGTAGTTACTGAAATGCTTGAAAAAAACTTTAGTGATATAGTAGATAGCAAATTTACTTCAAATCTTGAAAATACACTTGATGAAATTGCTGAAAATAAAGCTAATTGGCAAGAAACTTTAAAAGAATTTTATTATCCTTTTATAAGAAAAATAGAAGAAGGAAAAACAAAAATTGTTAGTCAAAAAACTATAACAAAATTAGGCGAAATATGTCCTGATTGTGGTGGTGAACTTGTTATAAGAAAAGGGCGTTTTGGCGAATTTATAGCGTGCTTAAATTTTCCAAAATGCAAATACTCAAGAAATTTAAAAAATGAAAATAAAAATGAAGAACAAAACCCTACAAAAACCAAAATAAACTCAACAGGTATAATTTGCCCAAGTTGTAAAAAAGGAGAACTTGTAGAACGTTTTTCAAAACGTGGAAAATTTTATGGTTGTAGCACCTATCCAAAATGCAACTTTATAAGTAAATATAAACCAAGTGAAGAAAAATGCAAAGAATGTAATGAAATTTTAGTGATTAAAGAACTTAAAAAAGGCACTTTTTTAGAATGCCCTAAATGCAAAATAAAACAAGAAATTAAAGATTAGTCTTGCTATAAAAATGGAAATAATAAATTATCCATTTTTATAGAATTTTATAAATTAAAATATAAAAACAATGCAAAATTAAAGTTTAAAAGGATTAAAATGCAAAAAATTTCAAAAATACGCATTATTAAAACTGATATCATTTTAAGCTTAGGTTCTGCTTGTCGCACTGCACATCATTTAAGAAAAAATCATTTAAGATCGCTTTCTTCTCCGCTTGATTGGATGGTAAGCGGGGATTTAGATATAATTTATGATTTATTTTACAATGATTTTAAAGATTTTTTCTTAAATTATGAAGTAGTCAAACATTCCCCAAAAAGCAATAAAGTAGATGAGCCAATTCATGTTAAAGATACTAAATATAACATTTTATCTATTCATCACTTCTTTACCAATGAAGATTTAAAAATTCAAAGCAAAAGAGTTAATGAACAAAGTATTTATCGTTGGAATAAAATTAAACAAAAATTATTTTTAGCCAAAAATATTACTTTTATACACTGTGGTCAGTTTGAACTTGAGAAAATGAAAAAATTTTTAATAAAAATCTCTCTTCTTTTAAAAATAAATAGGGGGGGGGGAATAATAAAAAGTATTATTTTATAAATATTGATTCAAATGAAAATTTAAACGAAAATGAAATTTATATAAATGAGTTTAAAATTGACGAAAATTTGTGTATTATAAATTATAT
>NZ_JAENKR010000019.1:0-19762 GCF_016598965.1 Campylobacter sp. TTU-622 | reverse complement strand
CTTATAAAATGATTGAATAATTTTTAAGAAATTTTAATTTTATAAATAATTAAAGGTGTTAATTTTTATGTTGAAAATAATTTATTAAATGATTTGAATTTGTTTTTATAAGAAAATTACATTTTAAAATAAATTTTATAAAATAAAAAGATAATTAGAAGTAGTTAATTTTAAAAAATATTAAATTTATTACCTTATAATTTTTTAAATTTATTTAAAGGTAAATAATGTTGAAAATTTTAATATTAATGTTATTTTTTATTTTTAATCTTTATGCTTATGAAATTAAGAATTATGGCTTTAGCGTGAAAAATGGAAATTATTATTTAATTGAAAATCAAAAAGATCAATGCTTGATAAATAATATTTGCTCAATTAATTATATTAAACTTACAAAAGAATTAGAAGTAGAAAATTTAACCCCACAAGGTAAAGTTAAAGCATTAAATTCTTATAATAATAATTTATTTTTTATACCAGATTTAAATATTACTTTAGGTAGTTTTGAAAATCAGAAATTTAATAAAGATTTAAATTCTATAACTTTAGATAAAAGTTTAGAAAAAATTTTACAAGATGAAGATAATTTTTTTAAAAAAGATTTTCTTAATGTATATGGCAAAGATTTTAATAATACTTTAAAAATTACTTATATTACTAAAGATATGATGTTTTTTGATAATTTTGTAAGCTATTCTTATAGTTTTGCAGCTCATCCTTCTTTTTATGAGAGCGGTTTTGCACTTGATCTTAAAAATAAAAAAATAAAAACTTATATTTTAAAAGATCTTGTTAAAAACAATATTGCCTTTAAGAAATTAATTACAAAAAAACTTAAGAATTATTTTGAAATTCATAAAAGATATGATTTGGCTAATTTAGATTTTTTTAAAAATAATTATAATTTTAACATTCTTGAACAAGATGTATCCTTTAAGGAAGATAGTCTTTATATTAATTTACGCATTTTATTGGCAGAGGTTGGAAGAAATTTGGATTTTTTTAAGATATCATATAAAGATTTAAAACCTTTTGCAAAAGGTGATTTGGTAAAAATTACTAATAATATTAAATAATTGTTATAATTAAGCTTTGAGATGTTTGCCGAATTAGAATCAGAATTTCATTTAATATTAGTTTCTGCTATTGCTTTGCTTGCTGTATTAAATCCTTTTGGAAATTTAACACAGTTTATTGCTATGAGTGAAGGTTTGCCAACTTCTATGCGTAAAAAACTTTTTAGAAATATTCTTTATACTGCTTGTTTAATTGTTCTTGTTTTTTTATTTTCTGGATCTTATTTAATGATTTATATTTTTAGAATTGATTTGGATCATTTAAGAATAGCTGGTGGCTTAATTCTTATGATTATGGCAATTAGAAATTTGCTTTTTTCTACTTCGATTGTTGTTGAGGATTTTTCATATTACCAAGATTTAAGTGAAAAAGATTTTTTAAGAAAAAGCCTTATTCCTATGGCATTTCCTATGCTTGTGGGACCTGGAACTTTAGCTGCTGTTATAGTTATTCGTGAAGATAGTGGTTTAGAAATAGCATTAGGTGCTACTATTTTAGCTTTTATGTTTATGTTTTTTTTATTTCATTTTGCGGCAACAATAGAAAAAATTTTTGGAAAACTTATTCTACATGTTTTTTCTAGAATAGTTCAAGTTTTTATAGTGGCAATGGGTATTAAAATGATTTTATTAGGATTAGCAAATTTATATAAATTATAATTAATTAAATATGTAATAAATTATAAATATAAAAAATAGTTATAAAAGATTTTTAAAATTTTTAAATCCACTATTTAGTTGAATTTTCTCGCTTAATATTTTTAAAAATCGCTCTCTTGGAATATTTTTAGCTCCCATGAATTTTAAATGGGAATTATAAACTTGGCAATCTATTAAAAAATCATAAGGTTTTAATAATTCACATAGCTTAATTAAGGCTATTTTTGATACATTTTTTTCTACTCCTACCATACTTTCACCAAAAAATACCTTTCCTATTATTAGTCCATAAATTCCACCTACTAAAATATCATCTTTATAAACTTCTAAAGAGTGGGCATATCCTAGATTAAAAAGATTGGTATATGTGTATATAAAATCATCATTTATCCAGCTTTGCTCTCTAGTATTTTTACAAAGTTTTATTAAATTTAAAAAATTAAAATTAAGTTTAATGCTATATTTTTTAAAAAATTTTTTCATATTTTTTTGTATATGAATTTCTTCGGGTAAAAGAATACATCTAGGATCTGGACACCACCAAGTTACTGGATTACTAGTCCAAGGAAATAATCCAAAAGTATAAGCCTTAAGTATAAATTCTTCTTCCAATTTGGAGGTTAAAAATACAGGACTATCTTTTGGAGCTTTTAAAAGTTTAGTATATAAATTGAAGTTTTCCATTTTTATTAAGTTTGATTTTTATTTTTTCGCTTTTAAGTTTTCCTTGGAGAATTTCATCACTTATTTTTTCTCCGATTTCTTCAGCTATAATGCGTTTTAGTAATCGGACTCCAAATTCTTTATTATAAGCTTTTTTAGCTAGATAAATTTTAGCTTTTGCGTCAATGTCTAAAGTAATAGCCAAATTCTTTGAAATTTCACTAATTTCTTTTTGAACAATTTTGCTTAAGATATCATCATTTAAATCATTAAAATGTAAAATTTTATCGATACGATTGATAAATTCAGGGGCAAAAAAATCTTTGATAGCTCTATTATTTTTTTCTTCTTTTTGACTTAGAAAACCTAATTCATTATAATCTTTTAAGCCAAGATTTGAAGTCATAATAATAATAGTATTTTGAAAATCTATCTTCATTCCACTATTATCTGTTAAGCTTGCATTATCAAATATTTGCAAAAAAGTATTACTAAGATCAGGATGAGCTTTTTCAATTTCATCAAATAAAACTACACTAAAAGGATTTTTTCTAATTGCATTGCTTAAAATCCCGCCATCTTCATAACCAATGTATCCAGCAGGAGATCCTATAAGTTTGCTTAGAGCGTGTTTTTCAGCATATTCGCTCATATCAAATCTTTCTAAATGAAGTCCTAAAAATTTAGCTAAATTTTTACAAAGTTCTGTTTTTCCTACTCCGCTTGAACCAGTAAAAAGAAAAACTCCTTTTGGTGTGTTTTGATTTTTAAATCCTACATAACTTTGTTTAAGGGTTTTGCAAACACTATCAATAACTTCATCTTGTCCAAAAATAACAGATTTTAAATTAGAAGCTAGTTTGATTAAGGCACTATTTTGATCAAATTCAAAAATTTTATGAGATTTAGTCATTTTTGCTAATGTTAGTTCTAAATCTTTTAAAGTTGCATTTTTCTTCGCTTTTTTTTCAAGCGCAAATGAAGCACCTAGTTCGTCAATAAGGTCAATAGCACAATCTGGCAAGAATTTATCATTAAAAAATTTTTTACTCCATTTTATACTTGATTTGAGTATATCATCATTAAATTTTATATTATGAAATTTCTCATATTTAGGTCTTAAACCCTGAAGTATAAGAAAACATTCAGCTTCTGTAGGTTCATCAATATCAATTTTAGCAAAACGACGGCTCAAGGCTTTATTTTTATCAAAAGTATTTTTATATTCTATAAATGTTGTAGCGCCAATACATTTTAATCCTCCATTACTAAGAGCTGGTTTTAAAAGATTGGAAAAATCAGTATAAGAATCATTTCCAGCCCCAGCTCCAACAATAGTATGAATTTCATCTATAAATAAAATAGCATTAGGTATAGAACTAAGTTCGTTTAAAATATCTTTAATTCTTTTTTCAAAATCTCCTCTGTATTTTGTTCCAGATAAAAGACTGGCTAAATCAAGGCTATAAATTTTTACATCAAGTAATTGTTTAGGAACTTTTTTTTCATAAATTGCTAAGGCTAATCCTTCCACAATAGCTGTTTTACCAACTCCAGCTTCTCCTACTAAAATAGGGTTATTTTTTTTGCGTCTGCAAAGAATCTGTATAATTCTTTGTAGTTCAAAATTTCTACCAATTAAAGGATCTATTTTTCCTTCTTTTGCTAAGGTTATTAAATCACTTGCAAAGGTATTAAGATTATCTGATTGACTTGAATTTTTAATTTGCTGAATTTTATCAAGATTTAAACCATATTTTTGAAGTAAAAAATTACAATAGGTTCTATCATCTTGTAAAAGTTGGTCTAAAAAGTCAATAATTGTAATTTCTTGTAAAGGGTTTTCTTTTTTGGCTTTAAATAAAATTTCTTCTAACACTAAAGAAAATTCAGGCATAACTTCTTTATTTAAAATTTGATTTTTTTGAGCAATATAATTTTTGAGTTCATTTTCTAAAAGTGTAAAATCATTATTGCCCAGTTCATTAAATATTTCTTTAAAGTTTTCACTTAATTTTAAAAGAACAAATAATACGTGTTCGCAAGTAACGAATTCGTGATGATTTATACTACTTAGGTGTTTAGCATTTTCTAAAAATTTTTTTAATTCTTCTTGATATTTCATTCTTCTTCTACTCTAGTTTTTAATGGAAAATTAGCCATTAAGGCAGCATTTGAAACTTGTTTTTGCTTTGAAAGGGCAATTTCTTGCGTATAAATTCCGCATACACCTGAACCATTACAATGAACTTCAAGCATAATATTATTAGCCACTTCAAAACTATGATGAAAAATATTCATTAAAATTTCTATAACAAAATCCATCGTAGTAATATCATCATTTAAAAGTAAAACTTTAAACATTTTTGGTTCTTTTAATTTTGTATGTTCTAAAATTTGAGTTTTTGCCATTATTTTTTCTCATAAATTAAATTTAAATCTTGTTGCATTAAGCTTGTAGGAATTTTTCCTAAATAAAAATAAGTTTTTTTACCTTCATTCCAATAATCAGTTAATTCTTGATAAATTCCATTTTTTAAAACGACTTTAAAAGGAAGTTGTTCCATGCTTTGATAATTAATATCTTTTAAAATTTGTGCAATAATTCTACTATTTTCATTAGAATTACTTAAAAAATAATAAGCTCCATAATCATCAGCAAATTTTTTAACTTCAGTATCACTTACATCTTCAAAATGTGTTAAGCCTATAATAAAAAATTGTTTAGTGTTATTTTTCCATAAAGTGCTTAGTTCAAGTGCTTCTTCTTTACAAGGTGTGCAAAAAGTTCCAAAAAAATCAAACATAAGCACTTTATTTTCATCTCCTTCTATGATAAAACCTTTTTGAGTTCTTATTAAAGTTTTACTTCCACCATTTACGTTATTTAAAACAATTTTATCACCTTGATTATATTCTTTAAATAAAAAATCATTTTGAATTTTTTCTTCATTATTAGAACAAGCACTGATAAAATAACCTAGTAATAATAAAACTAATAAAGTATATTTATTTTTCATCTTTATCCTTTATAATTTTTTATAGCCATTTTTGCCTCTAAATCAGCTTGTTTTTTCTTTAAAGTTTCACGTTTATCATGTAAATTTTTTCCTTTAGCTAATGCTAAGGTTGCCTTAACTTTATTTTTAATATTAAAGTATAGATCCAAAATCACTAAAGTATAACCTTCTACACTTACCTTTCCTAAAAGTTTGTCTATTTGTCTTCTGTGCATTAGAAGTTTTCTTGGCGCCCTTTCTTCATGTTTGTAATGAGAATGTGTTGTATTAAGATGAGAAATATGGGCATTAAGCAAATAAAGCTCCCCTTTAATAATGCGAACAAAAGAATCTTTTAGATTTGTCCTAGCTTGTCTTAATGCTACAACTTCACTCCCTTTTAAAACAATTCCAGCTTCAAAGGTTTCTAAAATAGTATAATCAAATAAAGCTTTTTTATTTCTTGCAATATTTTTTTTCATTTTTTAACCTTAAAAACACTACTTCCACTACCGCTTAAGAAAAAATTATTAGTTAAATATTCTTTCATTTTAGGATATAAAATTACACAAGGAGTAAATAAATCATTAAGCTTGAAATTATTAAATCTTTCTAAAAGCTCTTTAGTATTTAATTTTTCATAGTTTTTAGCTTCTTCAAAATTTTTTGAAAAATCAAAAGAAGTTTTATCAAATTGTTTATAAACCTCTTTTGTATGGCAGTGAATTTCTGGGAAAGTAAATTCTAAATTTGGAATATCATCATAAATTTCTTCGATAATCTCTCCGCAACCGCTAACATTGGCACTTTTATAACCACTTAAGAAAAAAGCTACATCACTACCTAATTGCAAGCTTAAATTTATAAGTTTTTCTTTAGAAATTTTTAAATTTAATTCTTCATTCATCATCAGTAAAAAACTCGCCGCATCTGAGCTTCCTCCGCCAAGACCTGCACAAGTTGGGATATTTTTGATGAGCTTAAGACTTTTGTTTTTAAAAAATTCTTCTAATTCAGATTTATATCCATAATTGCAAAGCGAATGATAAGCTTTTTCGATGATATTATTTTCACATATAAAATCACTAATGAGCTCAAATCCTTCTTGTGTTTTTTGATTTATGATTAAAAGTTCATCAAAAAGTTCCTCTATTAAAATAAAGCGAGATTTTAATAAATGATAAGATCTTTTATCTAAGCCAATAAGTTTTAAAAAAATATTTGCTTTAGCATAAGCTTTCATTTTTTTAGTTTCTTGCTAAGATCATCAAGTTTGATTTCTTTTTGGACAACTGAATGTAAATTCTCATCTTTAATTTGTGTAATGAGTTCTTTTCTAAGTATCATTAAGGATTTTGGTGCTTCTATGCCTATTTTTGCATAACCTTTTCCAGTTTGAACAATTTTAATTTCTATATCTTCACCAATTTTTATACTTTCATTTTCTTTTCGTGATAATATTAACATTTTGCAACCTTATTTAAAATATAATTTACTTTATTATTTTCAATGTTAATAATTGAAAAAAAATTTTTTTCTTCAAGATAGTAAGTACCATTTTCTTGATATGTTAATTCTTTGATATCAATTTTTATTCCATTTTCTAATTTATCGCTATCTTTAAGGAAATTTTTTTTTAAATTTAAATATTGTAGCACATTTAAACTTTTTTCATTGTTATAAAAAAACTCACCTTCTTTAACACGTTCAAGAGCGCTTAATGTTGCATTTATTCCTATTTTTTTAGCAAAAATTTCACAATAAGATCTAATATAAGCTCCTTCGCTCACTGAAAGTTCTATAGTTAAAAAAGGATGATTATAATGTAAAATTTTACATTCATAAATATACATTTTACAAGGTTTAAGTTCTACATTTTGTCCTTTTTTTGCAAATTCATAAGCTCTTTTACCTTGAATTCTTTTTGCACTAAATTGAGGAGGGATAAATTCAATTTCTCCTAAAAGTTCATTTTTAATTTTCTCTAAAAAATCAAGATTGTAAGAATCGATTATTTTTACTTGTGTGATATTTTTATCATCTAAGCTTAAAGACTTAACCCCAAGCCAAAGAGTAGCCCTATAAATTTTTGGAGTTTTTTTTAGAAAGCGAAAAAGTTTGCTAAATTGATTAAAAGCTATAATTAAAACCCCTTTAGCAAAGGGATCAAGCGTTCCTGAATAACCTGCTTTTTTTACTTTATATTTTTTTTTAATAGAATTTAAAAAAGCATTTGAACTCATTCCGCTTGGTTTATAGCCGACAAAAAGTTTATTCATACTATTTTTTCCACAAAAGAAGATAAGATATTACGGGTAATACCACCAAAATTAATACTGAGTTTTTCTTCATTTTTACTTTTTTGAACCTCAATAATTCTTCCTATCCCAAAAATTTTATGTTTAATTAAATCCCCTTTTTTAAATCCTATTTCTTTTTCTTGTAAAATATGTCCTTGTGAAATACTTTCTTTTTTTAAATTTTTAAGATTTAAGCAGCTTTCTTCAAGAAATTGACTTTTTTTAAATGGCATTCTTATGCCTTTATGAAATCTTGAATGTGCAAAACTAAGATAAAGATATTTTTTAGCTCTTGTAATAGCAACGTATGCTAAGCGTCTTTCTTCTTCAATATCGCTTGTATCATTTAATAATGGAAATATACCTTGTTCTAATCCCATAATAAAAATATGATCAAATTCAAGTCCTTTGCTTGAGTGGATACTCATTATATTAATGCTTTTTTCACTAAGATCATCTTGATCACTTAAAAGTGCAATTTCATTTAAGATATCATCTAAATTTTCGTAATATCCTTCTTTAATTTTATCTTTAAGACTTGCATAAAACTCATCAATATTAGAAATTTTATCTTCAGAATCTGCTTGATTTTGATAAAAATCTTTGAGTTTTATTTTTTCTTCTAGTTGATTAATGAGTTCTTTTAAATTGCTACATTCTCGTAAAGCTTTTATGTGTTCTAAAAAAAGATGAATTTCTTTTTGTGTTTTTTTAGGAAAAAATTCGCTTTGATCAAGATTATTAAGAGCTTCAAATAATGAGATTTTTTCTTTTTGTGCATAATCTTCTAATTTTTTTAAACTTGTAGAACCAAAATTTCTTCTTGGTCTATTTATGATACGTTTCAAAGAATAATCATCATTAAGATTGATTAGAAGTCTAAGATAAGAAATAATATCTTTAATTTCAGCTCTTTCATAGAATTTAATTCCACTTAAAAGTTTAAAAGGAATTTTTTCTTTATTAAGTGCCTCTTCTAAGGCGCGCGAAAGAGCATTAATGCGAAATAAAACAGCAATCTCGCCGGCATCAACTCCTTGTTGGAGTAATGTTTTTATATGTTTTGCTATTTTAAGACTTTCTTCTTTTTCATCTTGCGCTTCATCGATCTTAATTTGTTCTCCTTGATCTTTAGTGCAAATAAGTTCTTTACCTAATCTTTTATCATTGTTTTTTATAAGTTTATTGGCAGCATTTAAGATATTTCCTACTGATCTATAATTTTGTTCAAGTTTTACAAGTTTTACATTTTTAAATTCGCTTTGAAAATTTAAAATATTTTCGATTTTTGCACCACGCCATCCATAAATACTTTGATCATCATCACCTACGACACAAATATTTTCGTGTATTAAACAAAGATTTTTTAGAATTTTATATTGTAAAGCATTGGTATCTTGATATTCATCTACTGTGATATAGTGATAAAGTGTGCTTTGTTCTTTGGCAAAATTTTGATCACTTTCTAAAATTATATTGCTTAACATTAATAAATCATCAAAATCAACAAAATTATTTTTTAAAAGATAGTTTTGATAATTTTTATAACAAAGAGCTAATTTCTCAAATTTTTTAAATTTTTCCTCTTCATTTTTGTAAAGATTTAAATCATTAAAAACCATTTCTACATTTTTAGAATGATTTTTTAAATATGAAATATAATTGGAAAGATTTGAAGCATTTAAATCTTCATTTATAAGTTCTTTAATAATCTTTTTTTTATCTTCAGTATCAATAATGATAAAATTATTTTTACGCCCCAATTTTTCTATATGCATTCTTAAAAATAAAAGACCGAATTTATGAAAAGTGCATAATAAAGGATTTTGATTCTTGGAATTTTTCATCAAATTTAAAGCCCTAGTTTTCATAACATTAGCTGCTTTATTGGTGAAAGTCAAAGTTAAAGTATTTTGCGCAGGAATGCCAACTTCATCAATTAAATAAGCAAGTCTTGTTGTAATAGTTTTTGTTTTTCCACTTCCTGCTCCTGCTAAAATAAGCATAGGTCCATCTATATGTTTAATAGCCTCTTTTTGGCTTTGGTTTAAATCTTTAAAAATCATTTTTTAAAGATATCTTTATTTTTAGGATTATTTAAAAATAAATCTATTGATTTTTTGGCAAGATTTTCATCTTTTCTTTTATAGAAACTAAAATTGATAAATATAGCATTATTTTCAATTTGGATTTGAGTGATAGCTCCTAAATCAACTTTAACAAAAGTAGCAAAATCATCTGCTCCAAATCCTGCATGAAAATGAATGTATTCTTTATCTAATTTGATAGAAGTAAAGGTATATCCTGCTAAAGCAAAAAGTGTATAAGGATTTTCACTTAGATCTAAATGTTTAGGAAGTTCGGGATTAAACTGAATATATTTTGTATTGCAAACTATAGAAAATTCTATATTTTTTTCAATTAAAGTTTGGATAATTTCATAGCAGTGTTGTTGCATTAATTTTATAAAATCATTATCTTGCAAAAGCTTTTCTATCATAATTTTTCCTTAAATAAAAGACTATTTAAAATTAATAAAATCATTAATTAATTTTTCAATTTCTTTAATGCCTATTTCCCAGAAATTTTTACTTTCTATATCAAAACCAAATGAAGCTATGAGATCTTTAGGGCTAATACTACCTCCTGAACTTAACATCTTAAGATACAATTCTTTAAAATTAGAACATTTATTACTTTTATAAAGTCCATAAAGAGCTAAGACTAAAAGTTGTGCATAAGCATAAGCATAACAATAAAATGGCGAATGTATAAAATGAGGGATATAAGACCACCAGCAAGCATAGTTTTTAGTTAAAATAACGCTATCTCCAAACATTTTTTGAGATTCTTCAAGCCAAATTCTATCAATTTTATCTTTGCTTAATTCATTTTTTTCTTTATAAATACGTCTTTCAAAACAAGTAAAATTAATTTGTCTATAAAAAGTGGCAAAAATATCTTCAATTTTAGCTGCATAAAGGGCTAATAATTCTTCTTTATTAAGTCTGTCTTTAATATAATCAAAAACAAGCATTTCAGCAAAAACAGAAGCCATTTCAGAAGTAGTTAAAGGAGTATTTTGGTTTAAAAAACTTACTTTATAAGAAAGTTTTTGGTGTATAGTGTGTCCTAATTCGTGTGCAAGGGTAAAAAGATCACGTCTTTGGTTAGTATAATTTAATAAAATAAAAGGATGAGAATCAGGTGTTGCTGGATGAGAAAATGCTCCACTTTGTTTTTTATTTTTTGGATATACATCAAGCCAACCTTTATCAAAGGCTTCTTGTGCTATATCTTTAAATTCTTTAGAAAAAGTTCCAAAAGCATTTAAAACTATTTTTTTAGCTTCCTTAAAGTCAAAATGGGCTTCTTTGCCAATAGGTGCATATCTGTCATAATCTTTTAATTTATTAAAACCTAAAATTTGTTTTTTTCTTTTATAAAATTTAGAAACAAGATGAAAATTTTTTTGAGCACTTAAAATTAAAGTATCAACGCTTTTTTGTGAAATTTGATTACTTATATGTCTTGGAAGTTCGTAATTTTCATAACCTCTTAAATTACAAATTATTTGTCTTTGGGTTTTTACCATATTGAAAATAAAGGTTAAAAGTAGAGAATTTTTTTCTAAACTTTTAGTGAATTTTTTAGCTGCTTTTTTACGTATCTTTCTATCGTGATGATAAAGTTTGCTTAAAATCTCTTCTTCACTTAATTTTTTCCCTTCAAAAGGAATTTTTAAAGCACTCATACTTTCATCAAAAAGTCTTGCAAAAGCATTTGCTCCAGTATTTGAAAGCTGTAATAAAATTCTTTCTTCTTTTTTTGATAGATTATATTGTTTGTTTTTAATTAAATTATCAAGATAAAAGCTATAGTCTTTGCAAAAATTAATAAATTCTTGTGATTTTTCTTGCTTTAAATCGCAAAATTCTAGTTCAAAAAAAAGTATATTCTCTTCAATTTTTTTGCATTCTTCTTCATATTTTGCATAAAAAGAACCTTTTGTTGTATCTTTTGCAAAAGTTAAATAAGCAAAAGTGAGAATTTTTTGTAATACTAGATTGAGATTTTCATATTCTTTTAAAGAAACTAAAAATTCTTTAGGATTTAATTTATAAAGATTATTTTCATATTTTAGCTTAAATTCAGATGATTTTTTTAAATAATTTTGCATAAATTCATCAAGTTTATTTTCGTTTATAAATAATGAACTTAAATCCCATTCTAGCATTTATTTCTCCTTAATTTTCTAAGATAAATTTTTTTAAAATAGCCATACGAATAGCAACTCCATGTTCAACTTGTTTTAAAATTAAACTCCTTGGATCATTCATTACTTCATCGCTGATATCAATATTTCTATTAACAGGACCAGGATGTAATAAAATTACTTTTTTATCATCAATCAAATTTGAATTAATGCAAAAATTATTAGCATAATCTTTTAGTGAAGCATAAACTATTTTTTCGTGTCTTTCAACTTGTGTTCTTAAGCTCATAATGATATCAGCTTTTTCTATAGCTTTTTTTGCATCATAAGTATATTCTAAATTAGAATTTGGCATAAAATGAGGCGGTGCAACTAGAGTGATTTTAATTCCAAAGCGTGTTAAAAGATCAATATTTGAATTTGCAACACGAGAGCTTTTAATATCTCCTATAATAGCAATTTTTTTCCCTTGCACTGCACCTTCAAAATGTTCATAAATTGTAAATAAATCAAGCAAAGCTTGTGTTGGATGTGCATGTTTTCCATCTCCTGCGTTAATCAAAGGACAATGAATATAGCGTGATAAAATTTCAGGCGCTCCTGAATGCGAGTGTCTAATTATTATTGCATTAGGATTCATAGCATCTAAATTAGCTGCTGTATCATAAAGTGTTTCTCCTTTACTAGAACTACTTCTTGCAACATCTAAACGCAATACTCTAGCACCTAATCTTCTTGCGGCACTTTCAAAACTTGAAAGTGTTCTTGTGGAATTTTCAAAAAATATAGTTGTAATACTTTTGCCCTCTAATAGCGTTCTTGGTTTTTTGTCTAAAAAATCCTTTGCATCTTTAAAAATATCTAAAACTTCCTGATTACTTAAATTTTTTGTACTAATAAGATGCCTCATTTTTTTCCTTTTGTATTAGTATAAAAATTAATTTCATTCTAACAAAACTAAACTTAATCTTACAAATATTTTAACTATAAATTTATTTAATAAGACTATAATAAAGCTTTATTTTTTTAGAAAGGACTTTTATGTATCTATTCACTTCAGAAGTCGTAAGCCCTGGTCATCCTGACAAGTGTGCTGATATAATCGCTGATACAATAGTGGATATACTCTTGAAAAATGACAAAAATTCAAGGGTGGCGAGTGAGGTTTTTGTCGCAGGAAATAAAGTTGTAATTGGAGGAGAGGTTAAATCAAATTACAAACTTAATAAACAAGATTATGACAATTTAGTAAAAGATGTTTTAAGAAATATAGGTTATGATGGAGCAGGACATTTTAGCAAAGAGCAATGTTTACATCCTGATGAAATCGAGGTTATGGTATTTTTAAATGAGCAAAGTCCAGATATTAACCAAGGTGTTGATCAAGAAGATGGTGAAACTGGTGCAGGAGATCAAGGTATTATGTTTGGTTTTGCAAGTTGTGAAGCTGATGAGTATATGCCAGCTGCAATTTCTTATGCGAGAATGCTTTGTGATAAAGTTTATGCTTATGCTAAAGATCACCCACATGAACTTGGAGTAGATATTAAAACTCAAGTAACTATTGATTATGGAACAAAAGAGAATTTTGAAAATTGCAAGCCACAAAGTATTCATACTATAGTAGTTTCTGCGCCTTGTATTGAAAGTATGAAAATAGAAGATTTAAGAGCTTTGATAATGAAGCTTATTTTAGACACAAATTTACCAAAAGAACTCTTTAATCTTGAAAAAACAAGAATTTTGATAAATCCAACAGGAAAATATGTTAATCATAGTTCTTTACATGATAGTGGTTTAACCGGAAGAAAACTTATCGTTGATAGTTTTGGCGGGTATTCACCTATTGGGGGTGGTGCACAATCTTCTAAAGATTATACTAAAGTCGATAGAAGTGGTCTTTATGCAGCAAGATGGCTTGCTAAAAATATAGTTGCAGCAAAACTTGCTAAGAAATGCATAGTTCAACTTAGTTATGCTATAGGTGTTGCTAAGCCAATTTCAGTAAGTGTTGATTGCATGGGGACAAATACCAAGATAAATGATGAGGTTTTAAGTGATTTTGTAATGAAAAATTTTGCTTTAACTCCAAATTGGATAAGAGATAAATTTCATCTTGATAGACCAAGCAAAGAAACTTTTTTATATGCTGATGTAGCTGCACGTGGGCAAGTAGGTCAAAAAGATTATCCTTGGGAACAACTTGATGCTCTAGAGCAATTTAAATCTTTGCTTTAGCTTTTAAGTATTTAAAGCAAAAGTGTGATTATATATTTATATAATTTTATACCCTAAATTTGCCTTCTTGTTTAATTTAAATTTAATAGGGGCGGGGTATAATTAATTTTTTATTTATACTTTAAAATTTATAAGGAATTTCAATGAAGCAAGGTGATTTTACAAAAGTTGCAAAACATTATCATAATAGACCTGCATATAGTTCTATGTTGATTGAAAAATTAATTCGTTGTATTAATGATAAAAATAAACAAAATCTAAATGTCGTTGAAGTTGGAGCTGGAACAGGAAAATTAACTAAGATTTTAGCCAATGAGTTTAATTTAAATATTACAGCAGTTGAACCTAATGATAATATGAGAGAAGAGGGGATAAAATATACCCAAGATTGTTCAAATATTACTTGGAAAAAAGGCAGTGGAGAAGAAACTAATATAGAAGGTGGTATAGCTGATTGGGTTATTATGGCAAGTTCTTTCCATTGGACCGATCCTAAAAAATCACTCCCTGAATTTAATCGTATATTGACAGGGGGGGGTATTTCACTGCAATTTGGAATCCACGCCATATAGTAAAAGGTTCTGTTTTTGATGAAATTGAAACGGAAATTAAGAATATTGTTCCAGAGCTTAATCGTGTGAGCAGTGGGACGCAAAATGTTAAAAAGTGGGAAGAAATTCTTGTCTCAACAGGAGATTTCACAGATTGCTTTTTTATGGAGTGTGATTACAAAGAGTTTTGGGATAAAGAACGTTATCTTGGAGCTTGGCATTCTGTAAATGATATACAAGCACAAGCAGGTGAAAAAAGATGGAAAGAAATTTTAGATATGATAGAAGCTAAAATTTCACATATGCAAAGTATAGAAATTCCTTATAAAATAAGAGCTTGGACAGCTAGAAAAGCATAAAATAATTTTCCTTTTTTCATCAAAGCTTGTTTAAGAATGAAAAAAGGAAATAAAATGCAAAAATTAGTAGAGCAAGTATGGGATTATACAAAACATGCAAAATTTTATAGTTATAGACCAAATTATGCACCAAAAACTATAGATATGTTAATTACATTAGCAAAATCAAAAGATATTAATAAAAATTTAAAAGTTGCTGATATTGGTGCTGGAACTGGAAATTTGAGTATTATGTTACTTGAGAGATCTTGTGAAGTTGTTTCAGTAGAGCCAAATGATGCTATGAGAGAAATTGGCATAGAGAGAACTAAAGGGCAAAATATAAAATGGGTTAGAGCAACAGGAGTTGATTCTACTTTAGAAAATAATCAATTTGATTGGGTAACTTTTGGAAGTAGTTTTAATGTGATGGATAGAAATGAAGCTTTAGAAGAAAGTTATCGTTTGTTAAAAAAAGATGCTTATTTTTCTTGTATGTGGAATCACAGAGATTTAAATGATCCTATCCAAAAAATTGCTGAAGATACTATTCTAGAATTTGTTCCAAATTATACAAGAGGAACTAGAAGAGAAGATCAAAGACCTATTATTGAAAGTAGAAAGGATCTTTTTGATAATATAGTTTATATAGAAGAAGATTTTTATTTTCATCAAAGTATAGAAAATTATATTAATGCTTGGAAAAGCGTTAAAAATCCTTATTGGGATTTAGAAACAAAAGAGGGAGCAGAGCTTTTTGAAAAAATTAGTTTAAAAATGAGTGAAAGACTTCCAAAAGAATTTGATATTAAATACACTACAAGATGTTGGAGTGCTAAGAAAAAATAAGGATCATAATGAAGCTAGAATTTCAAACTAAGGCAAAAAATTTACTTATTTTACAAGATAAATTAAAAAGTGCAAAGATTTTGCCTCTTGTTATCACTTCTTTAAACGAGCTTGAGTATAAAACTAGTGAAGTTTTAGAGAAAATTAAGACTTTAGATTCTAAAAAACTTATTGTTCGTAGTTCTTCAAAAAGTGAAGATAGTACAATGAATTCTAATGCAGGGGCATTTTTATCCCTTGCAAATATTTCAAATGATAAAGAAGATCTTTTAAAAGCTTTAAAAGAAGTTGGAAATTCTATGCCTTCAAAAAATGATGAAATTCTTATTCAACCTATGTTGGAAGATATTAAAATTTGTGGTGTAGCTTTTAGTGTAGATAAAGATAATTTTGCTCCTTATTATTGTCTTTCTTATGATAAAAGTGGTTCAAATAGTTCAATTACAGATGGTTCAAGTAATAATGCTTGTGTTTATTTTCATTATAGGGATTATCTAGAATTTGAAGATGAAAATAATCAAAAAATTATTACTATGATAAAGGAATTAGAGAAATTATTTTCTTGTAATTTTTTAGATATTGAATTTGCTTTTGCAACTTATAAAGGTAAAAGCGAACTTTTTTGTTTGCAAGTAAGACCTTTGGTAATGCAAAATAAGATAAATCTTTTTAAAGCTTTACCAAAAGAATCTTTAGAAAGATTTTATAAACGATTTATTTCTTTACAAGAAAAACGTCCAAGGGTTCTAGGAGATAAAGCACTTTTTGGTGTAATGCCTGATTGGAATCCAGCTGAAATTATAGGTTTAAAACCAAAAAGATTGGCCTTAAGTTTGTATAAAGAAATAATTACTGATAATATTTGGGCATATCAAAGAAATAATTATGGTTATCGAGATTTAAGATCTCATCCTTTGATACATTCTTTTTTAGGAGTTCCTTATGTTGATGTAAGACTTTCTTTTAATTCTTTTATTCCTAAAAAATTAGATGAAAAAATTGCAAAGAAATTAATTAATTTCTATCTTGATAAGCTTGATCAAAATCACGAATTGCATGATAAAGTTGAATTTGATATAGTATTTTCTTGTTATGATTTTAATACTCCTAATAAACTTAAAACTCTTTTGAATGAAGGATTCAATGAAAACGAGATTAAAAGACTTGAATTTTCTTTACTTGAACTTACAAATGAGATTATAGATTCTAAAAAAGGACTTTATTTAAAAGATATTGAAAAATCAAAAAAATTAAAACAAAGCTATGAAGATATTATTAATTCCGATTTTTCTTTGATTGATAAAATTTATTGGCTTTTAGAAGAATGCAAGCGTTATGGAACTTTACCTTTTGCTGGAGTTGCAAGAGCTGGGTTTGTAGCAATACAAATGTTAAATTCTTTAGTTGAGATTAATTTTTTTACCAAAGAAGAAAAAATGCTTTTTTTAAACTCTTTAGAAACCATAAGCAAAACTTTAAGTTTTAAAATAAATTCTTTAAATGAAGAAAATAAGCAAGAGTTTTTGGAAATTTTTGGACATTTAAGAGCTGGAACTTATAATATTTTATCTCCAAGATATGATGAAAATTTTAAAGCTTATTTTGATATAAAAAATTATAAGCAAGAAGAAAATTTAAAATCAGATTTCATTCTTAGTATTGATAAAAAAGAGAAATTGCAAAATCTTTTAAAAGAGCATGGATTTAGTATAAATACAGATGAGTTTTTTTCTTTTTTAAAAAATGCTATTGAAGGAAGAGAACTTGTAAAATTTGATTTTACAAAATTACTTTCTAAAAGCATTTCTATGATTGAAGAGCTTGGAAAATATTATAAAATAGATAAAGAAGATATGGCACATCTTGATATAAAAAGTATTTTAAATCTTTATTCAAGTCTTTATTCTCAAAATCCTAGAGAGCAGTTTTTAGAAGAAATTAAACGTCATAAAAAAGAGTATGAATTAACCTTGGCTTTGAAACTTCCTTCACTTTTAAATAAAGCTAGTCAAATTTTTGCTTTTTCTTCAAGCTCTGTTATCCCAAATTTTATTACTCAAAAGCGTATCAATGCTAAAACAGCAAAAGAGAATGAAGCTGATTTAGAGGGTAAAATCGTTCTTATTTATGCAGCAGATCCTGGATATGATTATTTATTTACTAAAAATATCGCTGGTTTTATTACTTGTTATGGTGGAGCTAACTCTCATATGGCTATAAGAGCTTCAGAACTTGCAATACCAGCTGTTATAGGTGTTGGAGAAGTTGATTTTGCAAAATATTTAAAAGCAAAGAAACTTATCATAGATTGTGAAAGTGAGCAAATCATTTGTTTATAGGTATTACACAAAGATTAATAGAAGAAGAAAAATATAAAGAATTAAGAGAAGCCTTAGCGCTTGAATGGGGAGATTTATTTTCAAATTCTGCTCTTTTTAAAGATTTTATTCCTCTTGCTTTAAGTTATGAAATAGATTTTAAACGCTATGCTCCTTACTTAAAAGCTGTTATTTTAAGCGGAGGCAATGATTTAAGTATATTTAAAGAAAGTTTTTTGTCTAAAAAAAGAGATATTTATGAAGAACAAATTATTAAATATTGTTTAAAAACAAATACCCCGCTTTTAGGAATTTGTCGTGGGGCGCAAATGATAGCTTATTTTTTTAATTCTTCATTGCAAATGCTTTCTAATCACGTAGGAAATCACAAAGTGATTTTAAATGATGAAAATTCTTTTATAAGCAATTCCTTTCATAATTATGCTATTGTAAATTTAGGTGAGGATTTAGAAATTTTAGCTATAGCAGAAGATCAAAGTATAGAAGCTTTTAAGCATAAGGATAAAAATATTTTTGGTTTAATGTGGCATATAGAAAGAAAAAATGGACTCAATAATACAAAAATTTTGAAACAATGGCTTAATACAATAAAGGAAAACAAATGAAAGCAATTATTTTAGCAGCAGGATTTGGATCAAGACTTATGCCTCTAACAAAAAATAATCCTAAATGCATGGTGAAATATCAAAACGAAGAATTAATCTCTTATGAAATTAAAGCTTTAAAAGAAGCTGGAATTTTTGATATAGCAGTAGTTGGAGGATATCTATCTAATATTTTAAAAGAATTTATCAAGGATAAATTTAATCTTTATAATTTTTATGAAAATAAAAATTATACTCATACAAATATGGTTCAAACTCTTTTTTGTGCAAGAGAATTTTTACAAAAATGCATAAAACAAAAAGAAGATTTAATTATCTCTTATGCAGATATAATCTATTTTAAAGATAGTATAGAAAAACTTATGCAAGCTAAAGATGATTTGGCTATAGTGATAGATAAAGAATGGAGAAAACTTTGGCAAAAAAGATTTAAAAATCCTTTAGATGATGCTGAAACTTTAAAACTTGATAATAAAGGATTTATCAAAGAATTAGGAAAAAAGGCTAAAAGTTATGATGAAATAGAAGGGCAATATATAGGACTTTTTAAAATTAGTGCTAATTTTTTACCTTCTGTTTTAAACTTTTACGATAATCTTGATAAAAATATTTTTTATGATGGAAAAGATTTTAACAATATGTATATGACAAGTTTTCTACAAGCTTTAATTGATACATTTAATAATGCTAAAGCAATAGAAATTTATGGGAATTGGTGCGAAATAGATTTTAAAAGTGATCTGGAGGTACAAATTAATGAAGATAAAACCAATTAAACATAGCAAATCTTTTAAACTTTTAAAAGAAAAAGGTTTAAAAGCTTGGTTAGAATATAGATATTTTAAAATTTTAAGAACTTATGAAAAACATATAGTTTTAAAATATACAAAATGCTTTAAGCCCTTGCCTAAAAATTATAAATTTATAC
>NZ_JAENKR010000199.1:0-686 GCF_016598965.1 Campylobacter sp. TTU-622 | reverse complement strand
AAAAAAAAAAAAAAATAAATGTTAATGCAAAGATTCAAATTCAAAAATATTTATCTAGTGCCGCTGCTAATGTTAAAATATATGATGTGGCTGAAAGTTACTTAAAAAGTTCATTAGAATTGCATGAACGTTTTTCTATAAAAAATATCAAAAAGAAATATTTTTCAAAGTATGATGCTCGAATAGCTTTGGAAGATTTATCTAATGTTTTTAATTCATTGAATATAAAGTTTTTTTTAATTAGCGGGACTTTTTTAGGGTGTATTAGAGAAAAAAATTTTATATCAAATGATTATGATATTGATATTGGAATTTGGGAGGAGGATTATACCAATGAATTAAAAATAGCTTTAGAAAAATATGGTGTTTTTTATATTCATGATCCAAAATGGAAGGGTGGAATTAAACTTAAGCATGTTAATGGTATATTAATTGATATTTTTATTCATTATAGAGAAGGAAATAAGCATTATCATTTAGGATCTGCTGTTAAATGGTATAATTCAACTTTTGATTTAATAAAATATAAATTTTTAGGCAAAGAATATTTTGGTTTTAAAGAATATGATTGCTATTTAAGTGAAAACTATGGTAATTGGAGAATTCCAAAAAAAAATTTTGATAATATTTTAGATACTTCGAATGCAGTAGTTTTTAATGAACAAGAATACAAATTGCATCTTTAT
>NZ_JAENKR010000198.1:0-693 GCF_016598965.1 Campylobacter sp. TTU-622 | reverse complement strand
ATGCAAAATATGCATAATATTAGTTAAATCATATTCCATATTCGAGTTTATATTGTTATGTTTTTCTTTTGTTTTTTGCTCAATTTCAAAAAATACTTTTTTATATTCTTTTTTGGATATTTTTTTATCAAACGATAAACAAAAGCCTAACTCTAATGTATACAAATCTTTATTTTCATTTTTAACTTGATTGTAAATTTTTAGATTAAAATCATCTATTTCTTTTTGTATATCTTCAGATACAATATGAGTTATTGAACATAAGAAATATCTTGTAAAATAATATTTATCATCTATATCTTTATTTTCTAAACTATCAATAAAATTTAATATTTTTAGATTAAAGCTATCTTCTAATTTGATTTTTTTTTGAATTGATATATTAGAAATACTATTAAATATATCTGAATATTGTAAAGCTAATTTATTATAGCCACCAAATTTACCATTTAAAAATGCATTTATATATTTTTTAATGATAATGGTTATATTAAAAAAATCTATATTTTTATTTTTGTAATATTGATTAGATAAAAAATAATTCATACTATCATATTGAGGAATTGCTAATAAATTATTTTCTAATTTTTCATTAAATTTATCTATAATTAAATTAAAATTTTGTTGAGTTAAATTCATCCAAGAACTAAAGATTAAAAAATTATTAAACAATTTACTATATGTAGTTTCAAG
>NZ_JAENKR010000197.1:0-722 GCF_016598965.1 Campylobacter sp. TTU-622 | reverse complement strand
AGAATACAAATTGCATCTTTATAGACTATTTTTTAAAAGAAATTAAAAAATAACTATTAATAAGATAAATAGCTAAAGGAAAAAAATGAATTATTTTATGTTTGGATTGTATTTTTTATTTGCTTCTATGTTATATAAAAGAAAAAAATATCAAATATCTAAAAAATATTTTATTAAAGCATCTGATAAAATTAAAAATAATGCTAAATCTTATTTTAAATCTGGAATGTGTTGCTTTCATTTGAAAGAATGGTATGATGCAAAATTTTTTTTTGAAAAAGCATGTGCTTTAAAAGAAGTGGCAAATTGGAGAAAACAATTAAAACAAGTTTATAATCATTTAAAATTCGGTTTTTTCTTAGAGCAAAAGCTTTGGTGGAAGGAAATTGATAGACTTAAACAAGAATTAAATAGTGAAAATAAAAGAAATTTCATTATTTTAAGAGATCTGGCAATTGCTTGTGAAGCTATGAAAAGATATAAAGAAGCGGTGGAATATTATAAAGAGTCAATTTTTATTCAAGAGAAGCAAAAAATATCAGTTGAATCTATATGGTATTATAGACTTGGTTTTTGTTGTGAAAAAATTCAAGATATAAATTTAGCGATTCAAGCTTATGAAAAAGCTATAAATTTTGACGAAGATTTTGAGTCTAATATATATGGAATAGGTATTTTTCATGAAAAAATGGGTTATTGGAGCGAAGCAAATAAAGCTTATT
>NZ_JAENKR010000196.1:0-723 GCF_016598965.1 Campylobacter sp. TTU-622 | reverse complement strand
ATTTTTATTATAATACTAAAAAACTAAAAAGATTTACTATGTTAATTAACAAATCCTATAAAATTAATTCTTGTGATGATGTTGAACTTAATATAAAAAGAGAAAGTAAGCTTGAGTATAGACTTACTTTTGATGATAGTAAAGATATAAAAGCTATAGTTTTTATCATAGGTGGTTTTGGAGCTAATGCTAATATATCTTTTTTAGATTTTGATAGAGAATATTTAGCTAAAAATTTTGATGTAGCTGTGGTTAATGTTTTTTATCACTGTTTTTGTGCAAGAAAAAGCATAGATGAAAAATATAATCCAAAAATTATGCCCAATGAACAAGATTTATATCAAATTCAAAAACTTTTATCTAATATAGGTTTATCTCATATTAAAGCGGATGAGAAAAATTATTATAATCTTATTTATCCTGTTATAGAAGAACATATTAAAAAATTAAAAGAAGAAGGAATTATTGAAAAAAATATTAAAGCTTATTTAAGTTGTGATTTAATCCCGCCAAATAACGAATATCAAAACTATGGCATTATGGCAGCAATTGATCATATCAATGCTTTAAAAGATATAGTTAAAAACTATCCTGAATTTGCAAATTTACCTAAAATTTATGGGGGGGGGTCTTATGGTGGATACTTATCCTTACTTATAGCCAAAATTGCTCCTTGGTATGTAGATGGGGTGGTTGATAATTCAGGTTCAGCCTTGCCACCTT
>NZ_JAENKR010000195.1:0-732 GCF_016598965.1 Campylobacter sp. TTU-622 | reverse complement strand
CCATTTGTTTTTAAAGCTTCCTGATAATAATCTCTTGTTCTTGCATCATAATTATCAGCTTTACCATAAATACCAAAATTCTTTCCTTTAGCATCAGAATCTGTATCACTTACAATAAGCTCGCCATCTGGTTGTGCAATATAAGCTGCTAAAAATCTTCCAGCTTCTCTTAAAAACTTTAAATCATCTCCTATATTTTCCATCAAAGCTTGTTGATTATCTAATTGATTATAGGAAAGTTTTAAAATTCTATTAGCGAAATTTTCAAGAGTTTGTGAATTATTATTTTGAAAATTGATGATAGATTCTTGAGCTACCTTTAAAACATTACTTTGAGATTTAAATTCTGCTTTATTCAAAGCATCTTTTGAAAAATAAAAAGTAACTATACCCAAAACAACTAAACACAAAATAGCTATAATATTAGCTATTAAAGAGATTTTAAATTTAACACTGCTTATTTTCATAAAAATCCTTCAGAACTAAAAATAATAAATTATTATATAACAAAAACAACTTATTTATTCTATATTTAGGAAATTTTAACAAGAAAATATAAAAACTTATTTTTTCAAAACAAATATAACTGAAGTTTTATTTAAAAAATTTATTGAATTTTATTCTTTAACATTAAAAGCTAGAAAGTAGTTTAATAATTAAATTTATTTATTACTCATATTAATTCACTAAAGAGCTTTTGCTCTTTAGTTATTAAAATCTCTTTTTCTTTAC
>NZ_JAENKR010000194.1:0-736 GCF_016598965.1 Campylobacter sp. TTU-622 | reverse complement strand
TTCTACTATAAATACTTTAACCAACAGCGGAACTATAACAGCTATAAATACTGGTGTTAGTATTTCAAGTGCTAGTATTCAAACTTTTACTAATGAGAAATTGATAAGTAGTGATGGTAGTTCTGCAATATTTACCGATAATCAATCTACTATAGAAAATTTTACCAACAATGGGACTATAAAAAGCAATGGAAATGCTGATGTTAGTGATGGGGCTAGCGGTGCTTTATATTCATCTTCTGGTTTAGTTCTTAAACGAAATACAACAATAAATACTTTAACTAATAGAGGTTCTATTTCTGGAAAAGTAGGGATTAATATAGTTGGATCTACTATTGGTAATCTAAATAACACTGGAACCATACAATCAACTTCTTCTAGTGCAAAAGGTGGAGCAATTATAATTTCAAACTATTATGGTTCAGCTTCTACTATAGAAAATTTCACCAATGAAGGCACTATACAATCAAGCTCTAATGGTATCTTAGTAGAAGTAAGTAATAAAATAGGTACGCTTACCAATAAAGGAACTATTGATGCTAAATTAAATGGTATAAGTTTTTTCTCAGTTGATGAGTTGGGTAATACAACAAATATCGGTAAAATCACTATAGAAAGCGCAGGCGTTATTAAAGCAGGAAATGATGCAATCCACATTGATGGAAGTGATAGAGATATTGAAGGCGAAGGCATAGACGTAAAAGGTAGATTAGAAGGTGGTAATGCTGGTATTTAT
>NZ_JAENKR010000193.1:0-771 GCF_016598965.1 Campylobacter sp. TTU-622 | reverse complement strand
ATATTATATTGAAAAAGCTGATATATTAATTCCAAATACTAAAAAGGATCTAGAAGAAAAAATTAAAACATCTTTTTCAAAATTAAATAATTTTGAAAATGTAAATATAATTCCTAAAGGCACTTTGAAAGAAGTTTTAAATCAAAAAGAATTAGATTTATGTCGAAAAATGTCTAATCAAAGTAAAACTAAAGAAAGATAATGTCAAAATCTAAAATTTTTAACGAAGAAATACTCACTCTCCCTTTTGATATAATACTTATGCAAAATGGTTATTCTTACAAAAAAGATAAATGTAGTCGCAATTTCATTTTCTTCATTAGGATTAAAATATAAATATTGTCCATTAGTTTGTCTTGTAATAATGATTAAATCACTTTCATTACTCATAGTAATGAAATTGCGACTACATTTATCTTTTTTGTAAGAATAGGGGTATTAAAATTAATAATTTGCTTAATGAAAAAGTTGATAAAATTGAATTAAAACATAATATAGAGCCTTCTAAATCCATAAATAAAGCTTCAATAGAAGCTATTAATAACTATAAAGCTTTTACTACAATTAAACAAAAAAATTTTTTTAATGATGATAGATTAATTTCTCAAGAAATTTTAGAAACCTTTAATACTCTAAAACAAGATAAGCATTACAATGTTTGTGTGCCTACTTATATTTTAGATAATTTTCAAGGCAAAGATTTTATTAATTCTAGCGGTTATATAGCTTATCTAAGAAAGCCAATTACACACGATAAGCAAGGTAATATAT
>NZ_JAENKR010000192.1:0-774 GCF_016598965.1 Campylobacter sp. TTU-622 | reverse complement strand
AAAAATACATCTTATGAAAAAACACTTAAAAATTTATCTCATGAAATTACAATTATTACAGGTGCTTTTAATATAGAAGAAAATAAAACTTACAATAGCACTTATATTTTTAAAGCAGGAAATGTTTATATTTTTAATAAGCATTTTTTAGTGCCTTTTGGAGAAGAAATTCCATTTTTTAAAGATATTATCAATAAATATTTATTACCTGATATGGAAGAATTTTCTAAAGGTCCTTTACAAAGTCAATATAAACTTAATAATCAAATCATCACTAATGCTATATGTTATGAAGCTACAAAAGAACAAATTTATAAAAATTCTAGCATTATTATAGCTATATCAAATAATGCTTGGTTTAATCATTCAAGCGAATATAAACTTCAACAACTTCTTATGAAATACTATGCTAATAAATATAATGTAAGTATTTATCACGCTGTTAATGGTAAAGAAAATGCTATAATAAAACCAAAAAAGCCTTTGAGTCAAAAATGGTATATTTTTTATAAAAAAATAATTGCAAAAATATATAAATCTTAAAACAAAAATTTAAATTTTTTAGCAAGTATTTAATTTTTAATCGAACTAAATACTTGCTAGTTAAATTATCAAACTTCTATTTAAATAAGATGGGAAATTTTAATTTCTATAAATAAAATCACCCATCCAACTCCTTACACATCTTTTCAAATTCTTGATAGTATTTCCAAGAAGCTATGATATCGGGACGATGTTTTTTAATATGAGTAAGTTCATAATCTAGTATGTTTT
>NZ_JAENKR010000191.1:0-779 GCF_016598965.1 Campylobacter sp. TTU-622 | reverse complement strand
ATGCTTTGCAAATTTTTGATACACTTAAAGAGATTCATAATCTTAATACATACTATAAAAATATCTTAATAGTAGCTTCAAAACTTTGTCATATTGGAGAATATTTAAATTTTTATTTTGCAAATGAACATTCAGCAAATTTTATCTTAGGTGGTTTAAATTATGGGTTTTCACACAAAGAAAAAGCTCTTATTGCTACCATTATTAAACTAAATGGTAAAAAAGCTATCCCTTATAATTTAGAGCATTTCAAACAACTTTTACCAAATTCTCAAATTATAACTTGGTTAGGATTTATGCTAACACTTGCAAAAACATTAAGTTTTAGTGAAGAAAAAATTAATTTTTCTTTTTGCAAAGACACACTTTATATTTATAATAAAGATCAAAAACTCAATCTATCAAAAGATGAAATCAAAAAAATTACCAAACCTAGCAATATTAATATATCGATAAATCAAGTACCTTAACTGCTTTTTGTCTTTTCATTAATTAAATTTTGAATCTTTCTTTTATTTTCTTCAAAGAAAGAGTTAAAATTTTTATCTTCCAAATCTTTTTCCATTTTATCAACCGGAATTTCACTACTTTCTAAAAGTAAATTAGATTGACCAATAATCATTACATAACGTTTTGAGTTATATTCTAAAATCATAAATTGATTATTTCTATCTAAAGGTTTTTGAAAAATAATATTAAAATTTTTTATATCTATATTTTTTTTATAAAGCATATTCTTTTTCAACCATAAAAGAGCAATAAGCAAAATAATTAAAGCC
>NZ_JAENKR010000190.1:0-783 GCF_016598965.1 Campylobacter sp. TTU-622 | reverse complement strand
ATACACTTTCTTTTACTGCTTGATTATCTTGTTCTAAACCTTGTTTAGTTTGAAGAATGTTTTCATTGATGGCATTAGATATTTGACCAAATTCATCATTTGTTTTTATATTAATGGTTGATACATTATTTGTTTTATGATTAATAAAATCAAAGAATGAGTTAAGACCATTTTGGATAGTGGTGAGTGGGGAGAGAAGTTTAGAAAGGATAACATAAAGCAATATGATACTAAGTGCTATCATTATAATAACAACTACTATTTGTATATAAGCCATTTTATTTGCAGAACTTTTTATCACATCCAATGATTCTGCTATACAAGCAGTATAATCTCCAATTTTAGTACAAATTCCAAATCTTTGTGAGCCATCAGCACGTTGATATTCAAAAGGTTCTAAATCAGCTTTTGTTTTAGCAATATTTGCAATTTGGTCTATATTGTAACCTTCTTTAAGTTGTTCTTTATCTGTTGAAGCAAAAACTTTATTGTTTTTATCAAAAACAAAAGTTCTTCCTGGATTAGTTTCAAATTCTTTTTGCAATTCTTCTACCAAGACATCAATTGCTAAAACTCCTATAAATTTACCATCTTTATAAAGAGCCTTTGAGTAAGTAAAACAAGGAAGATTTGAAGTTATGTCAATATAAGAAGGGGTTATATAAATTCCATTTGTTTTTAAAGCTTCCTGATAATAATCTCTTGTTCTTGCATCATAATTATCAGCTTTACCATAAATACCAAAATTCTTTCCTTTAGCATCAGAATCTGTATCACTTACAA
>NZ_JAENKR010000018.1:0-19931 GCF_016598965.1 Campylobacter sp. TTU-622 | reverse complement strand
CTATATCATAAATACCTATTTTATTATGCTTTTTAAGATAAGCTTGTAAGCTTTCTTTAGCTCTAAAATTGGAAAAATAATTATTTAATTCTCTAATAATTATACCGCTAGCAAAAATTTTATCACTTTCATTATCATCATCATTTACCCCTACTATACCAATTTCTGGCATAGAAAAAACAATAAATTGTCCAGCATATGAAGGATCTGAAATAATTTCTTGATATCCTGTTAAAGAAGTATTAAAAACAAGCTCTCCTAAAAAAGTCCCACTTGCTCCAAAAGCTTTAGCATTTAAAAAAATACCATTTTCTAAATACACATAAGCCTTCATTTAAAACATTCCTTTTTTTCTAAGTTCTTCTTGATAAAGTTTTTCAAAAATAAGTTCGTATTCTTCACTTCCTGGAATGGGTTTGGTTTTATAATTACTTATTTTTTCATAAACCTCATCTTCAATTTCTTCGTAAATTTTTAAATATTCTTCTATGCTTGAAAAAATTAAATTTTTAACCCTATTTTCAGAAACAAGAAAATTTATATAATCGTTATCAATTAATTCACTTAAAATCTCGTGTGCTAGATTATTATGCCTATCTTCCAAATTTAAAATAACCCCAAATTCATTTGCTAATCTTTTTTTTATAAGCCAAAACATATTTTTACGATCTATTTGCATAAATTCTATTTCTTCTTCTTGCTCTTCTAGGATTTTTTTTACTTTTTCATCCAATTTTCTTTCGTTTAATACATCATTTTCTAAAACATTTTTTATACATAAATTAATTTTTTCCAATTGATCTTTAATTTCAATAAAAGAACAATGGACAATGTCTAATGTGATTTTATTAGCGATATAAGGAATATGTGGTAATTTTATACGCATTCTTTAAACCTTTTAAAAATAATTTTAAAATGATAACTTATTTTAGGTAAAAGAATATTAAAACAAGTTTTAATTTGAACTTGTATTATTATCCATATTTTTAAGGAGTAAAGTAAGCTCAGATGCTTTTTGAGGATCCATTTTTGAAAGTATCCCTGAAATTTTTCTCGAATCTAAAGAAAGCATAATTTTACTCGCATCTTCAGCATCCATTTGACTTAACACATTAGCAACAGCTGCATCTTTCATTTGAGAGTAAATTTCTTTTACTCTTCCTTCTGTTTTTTCATTAATAGTATCTAATATTTTTTGTTTCTCTTCTAAGAGTCTAGCATTTTCTTTTTTTAAATTATCAATTTGTGCTAAAGTTGCATTAACTTCTGCTTCTTTTGTAGCTAATTCTTGCATTTTTTCTTTTTGCAATGCCTCAAAAGAAGCTTTAAAAGCTTCTAAAGATTGTCTTGCTTCATCAAATTCTTTTGTTTGAAGTTCAAGTTGAGCTTTTTTTGATTCAAAATATTGTTCGCAGTTTTGAGGAACTGCTTGTAAAGATAAAACCAATAAAAAACTTAAAAATATTATTTTATTCATCTTTTTCCTTTTTAACAAATCTACTTATAGCTAATTCATCAAGAAATTTCTCTTCTGCTTTTTGTATTTCTTTAAGCTTCTTTTTTACTTCTTGTGCATTTAAAATTTTTATTTTTTCATAATCCAAATGAGCCTTTTTATATAAAAACTCATAATGAATTATTTCTTTTTTTGATAATTCTACTTTTTCTTTTGCCCTTTTTAAAGCTTCTTTTGCAATATTAGCCATTTGAAGTTTTGATCTTAATTCTTGGGTATTTCCTGATTTGGGCAAGATATTTAAATCATAAAATTCTTGCCTAGAAAGTTCAAATTTTCTTTCATTTTCTAATTTTCTTTGTTTAGCTTGACTTAAATTTAACTCAGCTTTATCAAGTTGTTGTTTTCTTACATCAACGATTGAGCTATATTTACTCTTCATAGAATAATAGTATCATCTCTTTCAGGACTTGTAGAGATAAATTTCACTTTAACTCCTACAAGCTCTTCTAATCTTGCTATATATTCTTTAGCCTCTTTAGGTAACAAATCATAATCTTTTATTCCAAAAACTTTATCCCAGCCTTTTAATTCTTCATAAACAGGCTTGGCATTTTCTAAATCATTTGGCATATAATCTATAATTTCACCATTATATTCATAAGCTTTACAAATTTTAATTTTCTTAAAACCATCTAAAACGTCTAATTTTGTTAAAGCTAAAAAATCAAGTCCATTTAATCTTGCTGCATATTTAACAGCTATAGCATCAAACCATCCACAACGTCTTTTACGTCCAGTGCTTACACCAATTTCTTTACCAATTTGAGCAATTTTTTCACCATCTTGAGTTTTATCTTCTGTTGGAAAAGCCCCATTTCCAACTCTTGTAGCATAAGCTTTAATAATACCTATAATTGATCCTACTTCTTTAGGATTTAAACCAAGTCCTGTAAGTGCTCCTGCTGAAATGGTATTTGAACTTGTAACGTAAGGATAGGTTCCATGATCTATGTCAAGCATAGAACCTTGAGCTCCTTCTAAAAGAACTTTTTTATCTTCATCTAAAGCTCTCCAAAGCATTCTTGTGGTATCTGTAATATAAGGAGATAAAATCTCACTAAAACGCTTTAAATCATCAAACAAATCTTTTTCTGTTGGAATTTCTACATTTAAAAATTCTAAGAAAATTTTGTTTTCATTAAAATATTTTATTAAATCATCACACAATCTTCTTGGATTTAAAAGCTCTCCCATTCTATGACCATTACGATTAATCTTATCTGCATAAGATGGACCTATACCTTTACCTGTTGTTCCAATAGCATCTTTACCTTTTAATTTCTCTTTAGCAATGTCAATTAAAGAATGATGTTTTAAATTTAAATGTGCTTTATCGCTAATATATAATCTTCCTTTTAAATTATCAAATTGTGCCATTTCTGTGATAAGAACCTCAGGGGAAACAACAACACCATTTCCGATAATATTAATACTCCTTGGATGCAAAATTCCAGAGGGTATAAGATGAAGTGCATAACGAATTCCATTTACCCATATTGTATGACCTGCGTTATGCCCTCCTGCACTTCTACAAACAAAATCATAATTTTCACATAATTTATCAACAATTTTACCTTTTCCCTCATCGCCCCACTGCACACCAACAACAATATCTGCTTTACTCATTTTTTTATCCTTATTTGTATGGCGAGAAGATGAGAGAATCGAACTCCCCAAAGAATAGCCAGCTACCCTTTCATCTGATTTGAAGTCAGTGGCGATCACCAGATACGCTTATCTTCCATTGTTATTATAACTAAATAAAAAACAAAATATTATTAAAATATGTAGTTAAATTATAAAAACAAAATTAAATTAATGCTATAAAAAGTTTAATTATATTTTTGACAATTTTACTAATTTAAATTATAATTTTTCTCTTAAGTATCAAGGTTTTGATAATTACAATTAGGAATCTTCTTATGAATTCTTTTAAAGAAAAATATTTAATTTCTTTTTGGGATAATACACGCGTTTTTATTTTGCTTGGAATTTTAAGTGCTGTATATTTTGGAATTTTCGGTAATGTATGGGCTGTTACTGGAGAATTTACACGATTGGGTGGAGAATTTTTAGAATTTTTAGGTTTAAATTTAGATGGATATTCATATTATCAAAAACAAAATCTAGAAGGCAATATCTTAACAAGAACTGATGGAGTTATGATTCTTGGTATGTTTATGGGCTGTTTTATAGCAGCACTTTTATCTAATAAAATCAAAATTCGCTTTCCAGCTAGTAAAATACGTGTTTTTCAAGCTATTATAGGTGGAATTCTCTCAGGTTATGGTGCTAGACTAGCCTTTGGATGTAATCTTGCTAACTTTTTTACTGGACTTCCTTATTTTTCACTTCATACTTGGGTTTTTACTTTTTTTATGATTTTAGGTATTTATATAGGTGTAAAAATTTGCAATATTTCTTTTTTTAAACCAAAAGCTAGATTAATACGCGTTGATAAAGAAGACAAAGTTTTAAAAAACAACACCTTACTTGCAAAATTTTATTTTTTATTAGGAATAGCATTGTTTATAATGTTTTTATTTTTAATAATTTATCTTTTTTTAAAAAATGGAGATATCAGTCTTCAAAATAAAAAAAGCCTTTTAACTTTAGCTTTGATTTTTGGCTTTATTTTTGGTTTTTTAGTTGCCAAAGGTCAAATTTGTTTTACTTCTTGCTTTAGAGATTTATTTTTATTTAAAAGAGATAATGCACTAAAAGCAGCATTAATTGCAATGATGCTTGCTAATATTATAGCTTTTGCTTTTATCTTGCAAGGACATACAAGTAAAATAATAGAAATTTCACCTGCTCTTATGTTAGGGGCTTTTTTGTTTGGTTTTGGCATAGTCTTTGCAGGAGGTTGTGAATGTGGTTGGACCTATAGGGCTTTTGAAGGGCAAATTCATTTTGTAATAGTAGGCATTGCCAATATTGCAGGAACTATGATTTTAGCATTAAGTTATGATTTATTGCCTCATTATTTTATAAAAGGTGTAAAAATCAATCTATTAAATACTTTTGGGAATTTAGAAGGTTTGATTATAAGCCTTGTATTATTTTTATCACTTTTTATTTGGACTATAACATATAAACAATACTTTTTTAATAAGGATAATTAATGCAAAGAGAGATAGAAAAACTTGTATATGGAAAAGAAACTATAGACGGTGCCGGAGTAAAACTTATAAGAGTTTTAGGACCACAAACTATAAAAGAATTTGATCCAATTTTAATGCTTGATTGTTTTGATAGCACAGATTTTAATGACTATAAAGCAAGCTTTCCTATGCATCCACATAGAGGTATTGAAACTATAAGTTATGTTTATGAAGGATCAATGACTCACAAGGATAGTTTAGGAAATACAGATACTATACAAAATGGACAAGTTCAATGGATGAGTGCTGGAAGTGGAATTTTACACGAAGAAATTTTACATCCTTCTACAAGAATACTAGGCGTACAACTATGGCTTAACTTACCTCAAAAAAATAAAATGAGTGATCCTTTTTATAAAAGCATCAAAGAAGACGAGATTAAAGAACTTGATTTAGAAAATGCTAAAATGAGAATTTTAGCAGGAGAATATCAAGGTATAAATGGATATAAAAGCCAATTTTTACCTTTTGATTATTATGATATTCATCTACAACCTAATAAAAAACAAATTATTTATACAAAAACAGACTATTTTGTTATGCTTTTTTTATTACAAGGAGATGCTTATATCAATAATCAATTAATAAAAGAAAAAACAGCAGTAAAACTTAGTTTAGGAGAGTATTTTGAACTAAAAAGCACGGATAAAAAAGCTCAAATTCTTTTTATAAGCTCTATAGCTTTAAATGAGCCTTGTGAATGGGGTGGGCCTATAGTTATGAATACCAAAGAAGAGTTAAATTTGGCTTTTAAAGAGCTAAGAAATGGAACTTTTTTAAAAACAAATACTAATTATTAAAAATGAAAATGATTTATAAGCCTATTTAAATCATTTTAAAAAATATTTTTATTAAAAGGATAAAAATGATTATAAATTACACATTAAATTTAGAAGGCGAGGCTTGTCCTTATCCAGCTATTGCCACTTTAGAAGTTTTACCACAACTTAAAAGTGGTGAGATATTAGAAGTTTTATGTGATTGCCCACAAAGCATTAATTCTATACCTAAAGATGCCCAAAATCGTGGTTTTAATGTGCTTAAAATCGAACAAAATGGACCTACTTTAAGGTTTTTAATCCAAAAACCTTAAAATTTCTCAAGCTTTTATATTATTTAAATTTATCATCAAATCTAAATACCATTTAATTATAGTTTTCTTTTTTTAATATATTTTTTATTATATTAAGATATCAAAACAAACTTCTAATAAAATTTTATACTTTATTCTTGATAAAAATATCATTTAGTTAAAAACTTAATTAAAAATAAAACTATCTTTTTGCTTTGATAAAACTCTTGCTATGATACTAGCTTCAATACCTTCATCTTTTAAATTTTTTAAAAGTTTTAAAGCTTCACTTTCATTGATAGCAATCAAAAGCCCACCAGAAGTTTGAGGATCGCATAATATAAGATATTCTTCTTTTATGTAAGGGTATAAATTTTTAATAAATTCAAAATTTTTATAAGCTCCTCCTGAAATTAATCCCATATCAAAATACTCTTTTACTCCATTTAAATAAGGAATTTGACCTTTAAAAATTTCAAAACTGATTTGATCATTTATCATCTCTTTTAAATGTCCTAAAAGTCCAAATCCTGTAACATCGCTCATAGCATTTATTTTAAATTTTAAAGCAACCTGAGCAGCTTTTAAATTTAAACTCATCATACTTTCAAGCATATCATTTAAATATTCTGCTTTTAAAAGCTTAGCTTTTAAAGCTGTACTTAAAATACCTGTTCCTAATGGCTTAGTTAGGATAATTATATCTCCTATTTTAGAAGTATTATTAGCTATAAATTTATTAGGATACACCTTACCAGTAACACTAAGACCAAAAAAAAGCTCATTACTTTCTATAGTATGACCACCAGTAATCAACCCTCCGCATTCTTTAACTTTATCATTTGCTCCTTCTAAAATTTCTTTCAAAATGTCTAAAGAGTGATTTTTACTATCAAAACCTACGATATTTAAAGCATTAATTACTTCTGCACCCATAGCAAAAACATCACTTAAAGCATTTGCAGCCGCTATAGCACCAAAGTGATATGCACTATCTACTATAGGAGTGATAAAATCTAAAGTTTGCACTAAAGCTAAATCATCGTTTAGCTTATATACACTTGCATCTTCGTTATTATTAACACCACTCAATAAAAAAGGAGAGCTTTGCATAAAATTTAAAATTGTTTTAAGACCACCCGGGTTTAATTTAGCCGCTCAACCTGCTGCTTTAACAAAATGAGTTAAATTCTGATTTTTATACTCTTTCAAAATATATCCTAATTATAAAGTTATAATTTTTGCTTTGCCAAAAAGTTCATTTAAAATTTCATAAGCATTGCCAATATTGCCTATTTTAAGCTCTTTTGTCTTATTAAAAAATTCTAAACAAGCTCCACAACTTATAATTTCAACACCTAAATTTTCTAATTCTTTCATAGCTTTATAAGCTTTATGATTTTCATTTGTATTGATTAAAACGCTTTCATTTACACAAATAATTTTATTTGGAATATGATTGATATTTTTTAAATTAGCCAAAAAGCCAACAAGTAAATTCTCACCTAATTCCCCAGCTCCTATTTTATCTGCTTTTAAAAATAAAACACTATATTCATCATTGTTTATATGATTTAAACTAATATTTCTTTTATAAACTTTGATGCAAATCTCGTTTTCACACTCTTCAAAACTTGCGTCTAAATGTAAAGAAGTTAAGAATTTTAATACATTATTTTTTGAAATAGGAGAATTTACAAGAATTTCTAAAATTTCACCTTCACTAAGATTTTCTAAAGCATTTTTGGTTTTAACTACTGGTTCAGGACAAGCAAGATTACGACAATCAATTTTCATAATTTTCCCTAAAGTTTATATAAAAAACTAAAGAAATATTTTAATATAAAATAAAATATCCGCTTTTATTTAAAGCGGATAAAATTAGAATTTTTTCTTATTAACATCATTTAAAATAGCATTTGAAATTTCATCAACTTGATTAGCGATATCATTTGTTGCACTTGTAACTCCAACATTTTCTTTAGTAATGCTTTCAAGTTTAGCGATAGCCTCATTAATTTGAGAAATTCCTTCTGTTTGCTCTTTAACAGATTCTGAAACCTCATTAACACTTTGAACAAGGATATTGATATTTGCTTCAATCTCAGAAAGACTTTTTCCAGTTCTTTCTGCTAATTGTCTTACTTCATCAGCCACAACAGCAAAACCTCTTCCGTGCTCTCCTGCACGTGCAGCTTCAATAGCAGCATTTAAAGCTAAAAGATTGGTTTGATCTGCTATATCTTTAATTACACTTACAATATTTTTAATATCTTCTGCTTGACTTGCCACATCAACTGTTTTTGAACTAACACTATGCATTGATGAGCTAATTTGCTCAACTGCAGCGGCAGATTGTTCTAAAGAATTTGCTTGTAAATTAGAACCTTCGGTTAATTTATGCATTGAAGTTTTTAATTCTTGAGATTGACTTGCTAATTCTTTAGCAAAATCTGAAGAAGCAATAAGCATTTTTTTGATTTCTTCTCCCAAAATATTAGTTGTAATTTCAACTTCACCTTTGGCATCTTTTACTTCGGTAGTGAAATTGAGCGCCTTATAGCTATCAAAAACACGGTTAATTTCGTTCATATTTGAACCAATTTTATTTTGTAAAACATCAAGCATCTTATTTAATACATTTTTAAGCTCAACAAGCTGAGGATTAGCTGGATTTTTAGTAATTCTAGCTGTTAAATTACCAAGTTCTATTTCTTTTGCTGTTTGAGCTGATTCTTTAATAGCATCTTCATCTTGCATTAAAGAACTTTTTGTTTTTTCGATATTTGCATTGATAATTTCACTCATTTTACCCAGTTCATCATTGGCTCTTACTTTAATTGTTTGAAGTTGAACTTTTTCATGATTTAAAAAGCGGAAAAACAATTCTAAAGAATTTAAAATAATAGGAAGCCTTGAACCAACTATTTTTTGCACACAATAATATACAACTGCTAAAACAAAAATAACAAAAAATAAAGAAGCTCCAATAATCATTAATTGTATTTTCTTTAAAGGCTCAAATACAGAATATTGAGGTGATACAACCATCACACTCCATAACTTATCTCCAATTTTAAAAGGGCTAATACTTACATATGATTCAAGTCCGGTTGTAGAAATATAATTATTATAAATTCGATTTTCACCTTGTTTAATGGCTTGATAAATTTGATCATTTCCTTTTACGTTATTAACTTCTTGAAGTTTTTTAAGGATTAAATTTTTATTTGGATGAACGGCTATTTCTCCATCAGAATTTAAAACTAATCTTAATTCTCCATCATATAATTGTGATTCTGGGTCTAAAAGATATGATGCTACTTGATCAAAATCTAAAGTCATTCCTATAATTCCCACAACTTTATCTTTTTTATCAAAAATTGGAGAAGCTATATTTACTCCAAAAAACTCAGTATCTCCAAATTTTATTTTAAGAGGGGCATTACTATATATTTTATCCTCTCCATATCGAGCATTTTGTAGTATATCTTTTGTTGTTGGAAAATTTATAATTTCATCTGTAGCTTGAAGTATTTTAATACCACCTTTTTTAACATCTTCATCTTCATACAGCATAACAAATTTACCACTTTGAGTTTTAAAAAATTTACTTTCTTCTTTAAAATATTCAGGTGGATCTAAAAGATATAAATAAGCAATATCAGCATTTGCACCATTATCAAGGATATTAGTAATAATATTTGTAATATTATCAATATCTAAATCATCTTTGCCTGTTGATCTAAACATGTCTGTTAAAGTACTTGCTGCACTCTTATTTAAAGAGGTAATTTCATCAATTATACCTTGAGTATGAGTAGCATATCCTTTAGAATTTGATTCGATAATGTTTTCAGTATCCTTAATGATATTACTACTTACTTGTTTAGTAATAAGCATAATCAAAATAACTAAACCCAATATTACAATAGCAGCTACTGACAAAACAAGCTTTAAACCTATATTTAAAGACTTAAACATATTTCCTCCAGTAAAACTAATATTTACAATTTTAAATTATATATTAACAAAAAACAAAAAAAGCTTAAAATATTATTTTTTCTTAGTGAAAAATAATTCTTTAAAACGTTTATTAGCGTATTCTTCTATATCTTTTTGCAAAATACTAAAATTTTCCATAAGCTCTATAGCTTTAGAAGTTAATTTTGTTCCGGATTGTTTAGAGCGTCCTTGTTTTGAGCTTACTAAAATTTCTTGAGAATTTTTTTGTAAAATCTGTAAATGCATCCAAGCTTTTTTATAATTTATTCCCATAAGTTTTGAAGCACTCAAAAGACTTCCTGTTTGTTCTATAAGCTCAAGAAGTTCTGTTTTACCTTTACCAAAAAGCAAATCTCCATCAGCATTTTCAATCCACGTTTTAGTTCTAACTATAAATTGCTTTCCTTTTTTTTCTTTAAAACAACCAAGTTTGCAATATTTCACATCAACTTTATAAGTCCTTAAAGCTGAACGCATCGCTTTTAATCCACAACCTTTTTTAGAAATTTCTCTCGCATCTTGACAAAAAATGCGACGCTTTTCATCAAGATAAGGTTCAATTGATTTTAAAACTTCAATTTTAGCCTTTTCAAAATCTAAATGTCCAAATTGTCCTAATTCACAATTATCAATTTTAATACTATTTTCATCAGCAATTTGCCCTATCTCTTCAATTGTTTTTGAAAATTTCTTAGCAATTTTAAAAGCTGTACCGCAATCTAATCTTTCGTTGCTATTTAACATTTCTTTCATATAAGTAATAATTTTTTTTTCTTGTTTATTATCCATAAATTCTAGATTCTCCACTATAAATATTGATTTTATTTTCTCTTGCAAAACCACAAAGCGTTAAATTAAATTTTCTTGCTATCATCACACCTAAACAAGTAGGTGCTGTTCTTGAAACAAGAATCGGGACCTTGTGCATTATAGCCTTTGCAACCATTTCAGAACTAAGTCTTCCGCTTACCATTAAAAAACATTGACTCAAATCTATCCCCTCAAGTCTTGCTTTACCTAAAGCCTTATCTATGGTATTGTGCTGAGCTATATCTTCTCCTATAAAAAAAACATTCTCATTTATAAAAAGTTTAGCTGTATGCACACAACCTGTTTTTTCATAAAGCTCACATTGAGTATAAAACTCACTCATCTGTTTTAAAATTTCATTTTTACTAAATTTAATAGAACTTACGATCTTACTTGCTTCTATGCTTTTTGGATCTATATTTGCTGTATGAGCTCTACCACATCCACTTATAACAACACCTTGAGCATTGAGTTTAGCTAAATTTTTTTTATCAATTTTTGCTTTTATATGGATACTCATACCATCATCTTTAAGCTCTATACTTTTTATATCTTGCGTTTTAGCAATGATATTTTCACTCATTAAATACCCTATAGCTAAAGCTTTTTCATCTACAGGTGTTGCCATCAAAGCTCCCACCTTTTCATCATTGACAAAAATTTCAAGCTTAATTTCTCTAACTAAAGTATCATCACAAGTAAAAACTTCATCGCCTTTATATTTTAAAATCTGCGTTGTAAATAAAGGCTCCATTAAAACTTCTTTAATTTAATTTTAAAATATTATAGCAAAAAAGTATAAATAAATAAGGGTTAATATTCTCTCTTGATAAAAACAATAGCCTTATTCTCAGGCTAATATCAAAAATTTAATCAAATGATAAAAATCTTTAAATCAAAAAATAAATTTAATACCGCCAATCAAAGAAATCTCATATTAGCGGTATATTTTTAATCAATATTAATTATTCTTTAACCCATATCATAACTTAATAGATTACTTATATTTTGGATTTAACTTTTATGTTTTTTTCTTTGAGACTTTTATTTACAATATGTTAAAATATATTTTTCATTATAAAATCATTTTAGGGTTAAAAATGCAGCTATCAGAACAAGATACAAGATCTAAACTTATAGATGAAAAATTAAAATTAGCTTCGTGGAAAGAAGAAAATATTATAAGAGATTACTATTTTACTGATGGACGCAAACTTATAGGCAATAAAAGAGCTAAGAGAAAATTTGCAGATTATTTGCTTAAATTTCAAAATAACAATCTTGCCATTATAGAAGCTAAAAAACAAAGTAAAGATGCGTTAGATGGTTTAACTCAAGGTATAGAATATGCCAGAATTTTAAATGTGCCTTTTGCTTATAGTACTAATGGAGACAAAATCTATGAGTATGATTTAAGAGTTTCAAGAGGTGAGTATATAGAAAAATTTCCAAGCCCAAGCGAACTTTTTGATAGAATTTATGGAAACTTAAAAGAATGGCAATACAAACTTTTAACCCAAAGAGAATTATATCTACCACAAAAAACATTAAGATACTATCAAAAAATAGCCGTAGATAAAGTCATAGAAGCTTTAATCAATGGCAAAGATAGGATTTTACTCACTCTTGCTACTGGCACAGGTAAGACGACCATAGCTTTTAATCTATGTTATCGCTTACTTGAAGCAAGGTGGAATAAAGAAAATAAAGATCAAAAACCTAAGATATTGTTTTTATGTGATAGAGTAAGCTTAAGAGATCAAGCCTTGGGAGAATTTAATCCTATAGAAAGTGATTGTAAAGCAATCAGTGCTGAAGAGATAAAGAAAAATGATGGAAAAATCATCACCAATGCAAATGTATTCTTTGGAATTTACCAAAGTCTAGCTGCAAATTCCAAAGAACAAGAAAACACACAAGAAGAACTAGAAAGTAAATTTTATCTTCAATATCCAAAAGACTTTTTTGATCTTATTATCATTGATGAGTGTCATAGGGGTGGAGCAAATGAAGAAGGAAGCTGGAGAGCTGTACTTGAATATTTTTCTTATGCAACTCAGCTTGGTTTAACCGCTACTCCAAAAAAAGAAGAAAACATAGACACTTATAAGTATTTTGGTGATAGTGTTTATGATTATAGTCTTAAAAGTGGCATTGAAGATGGATTTTTAACGCCTTATAAAGTTAAACTCATAAAAACAACTTTAAGCGATGGCTACACTTATAACCCTGATGATTTGATACAAGGTGAGCTTGAAAAAGGCTTTTATAAACAAAGTGAATTTGAAAGAAATATCTTTTTACCAAACTATAATGACTTTATTGCTAAGAAAATTTTAGAGCTTATAAACCCTATGGATAAAACTATCATCTTTTGTGTCAATCAAGCTCACGCAAGCGAAGTAAAAAGAGCTATTGATAAATTTAAGAGTGAAAAAAGAGATGATTATTGCGTAAGAGTTACAAGCGATGAAGGCAAGATAGGGCTTGATTATCTGAAATTATTTCAAGATAATGATAAAAGCTATCCTGTAATCCTTACAAGCTCTAAAATGCTCACAACTGGAGTAGATGCAAAAAATGTGCGCAATATAGTATTGCTAGCAAATATAGGCTCTATAGTAGAATTTAAGCAAATCATCGGGCGTGGCACTAGAGTTTATGAAGGTAAAGACTTTTTTACTATTTTTGATTTTGTCGGAGTTAGCAAGCTATTTTATGATCCAAAATGGGATGGTGAAAAAATAGAAGAGTTAAAAGAAAAAGATAAAAAAGAAAAAATCATTAAAGAGCATACAAGACAAACAAAAGAAGAAAGCAAAGAGAAAAAGAGTGTAACCATACACTTAAAAGGCACAAAACTCAAAGTTTTAGATATCACAACAAGTTATGTAGGGGCACAAGGTAAGCCACTTGGTACTAAGGAATTTTTAGAATTTTTGATAGGTAAGCTTGGCGAATATTATGATGATGAAGCAAAATTACGTGAAATTTGGAGTAATCAAAAAAATAGAGAAAAATTTTTAAAATCCCTTGAAAATGATGGAGTGAATGAGAATGTCTTGAAAGATTTGAGTGAAATTTTTGATAAAAAAGATTGTGATATATACGATGTTTTAGCACACTTGAGTTTTAATAGTGAGATTAAAACAAAACAAGAGCGCATTTTGCAAGTAGAAAATAGCGAGTTTTTAAAACGCTTTCAAAAAGAAAAAGCAATAAAATTTATAGAATTTTTACTAGATAGATATCGACAATATGGCATAAAAGATTTTGATGAAGGCTTAACTCCTTTAATTGAGCTTAGTTCTTTAGGCAATGCAAGAGAACTAGCTAATGAATTTGGTGGCTTAGAAATTCTAAAACAAAGTTTTGATGATTTGCAAAGGGAGATTTATGCGGGGTGAAAAATGAAAATATTAAAATTTGATGAAATACATTTTGGTTCTTATGAAAATTTTAAATGGAATGATAAGCTTGAAGAATTTAAAACAATTAATATCTTTTATGGCAGAAACTATTCAGGTAAAACCACACTTTCAAGAATAGCTAGAAGTTTTGAGCTTAAAAAACATAATGAAGATTTTTTAGAAGGAAATTTTAAAATAAAATTAGAAGATGGTAGTTTTTTAATCCAAGATGATGTAGTAAATTCTAATTTAGATATTAGGGTTTATAATAGTGATTTTGTAAAGGAAAACTTAAATTATCTATATGATAAAAAAGGGAATATAAAAGGTTTTAAAAGTATAGGGGTGGAGCAAAAAAATATAAGAGAAGAGATTGAAAAAATAGAAAAAAAATTAGAAAAAAAATCTGAAGAATTAAAAAATATACAAAGCAATCGAGATAATCTTAAGGAAATACAAAAAGAAAAAATGAATACTCTAGATAACAACCTTACAGATAAAGCTAAGTTTATAAAAAGTAGTCCAAATTTAATAAAACAGGGTAATAATTATGATAGAAGAAAATTATATGATGATTTAAATAAAATCAAAAATAATGAAGACGCTTATACTCTTAACGATAAAACACAAAATCAACTTATCAAAATCTTAGAAGATAAAGAGAAACAAAATATAAATTTCAAAAATACTTTTAATAAGGATACATTTCAAAGTATTTTAAGATATTCATCAGAAATTCTTGAAAAAGAAATTATCATTAAAGAAAATTTAACAAGCGAATTAATAAAATGGTTAGAAGAAGGTTTAAAATTTCACAAAAAACATTCATCTACACAGCAATGTAAATTTTGTAACAACCCTCTAACACCACAAAGAATAGCTTGGATTGAGAACAATACAAAAGATGATAGTGGAGAAAAAGAAAAAGTTGAAAAAGAATTAAAAGATTTACTAGATAATTTTGAAAGTTATAAACTAGAATTAGAAGATTTATTACAAGATGTTAAAAATGAAAATTTTTATTCTAATTATAAAGATAGTTTTATTACCTTGAAAGAACAACTAGGAACAAGTATTACGAATTACAACAAAGAGCTATTAAAAATAGGGGAAAAATTAAAAGAAAAACAAAAAGATGTTTTTATTCCTATAAAGTTAGAAAATATTAATGATTTTTCAGATGAGATATTGTCAATATTAAACCAAATTGAAAATTTATGCAAAAAAAATGACAAATACACAGAAAGTTTATTAGCAAATCAAAATGAAGCAAGAGAAAAACTAAGATTAAATGAAGTAGTAAAGTTTTCTAAAGATAGCGATTATTTTGCTATACAAGATGAAATTGAAAATCTACAACAAAATATAAATATTTTGGAGGAACGTATTAAAACACAAGACAAAAAAATAAACCTTTTAAATAAAACAATGGAAAACTATAAGACAAAGCTTAGCAGCTTAGAAACTTCTACAAGCAATATAAACAAATATTTAAAATCATATTTTGGACACAATTTATTAGAATTAAAAGCAAAAAAAGACGATAAAGAACAATTAAATGGAGAATTTGAAATTTTAAGAAATGGCAAACAAGCTAAGAATTTAAGCGAGGGTGAGTGTAGCTTGATAGCTTTTTGTTATTTTGTAGCAAGTTTAAAAGATGCGAATACTAAAGATAAAAATCCTATAATATGGATAGACGACCCTATCTCTAGCCTTGATAATAATCATATATTTTTTATTTTCTCTCTAATAGAAAATGAAATAGTAGAAAAAGATTCTTTTAAGCAATTTTTTATATCTACTCACAATTTAGATTTTTTAAAATATACGAAGAGGTTAAAAAAAATCAAACCTAAGCAAAATGAAAATAGTAAAACAAAGTACGAGCTCCCACAATACTATTTTATTGAAAGGGGTGTTAAAGAAAGTATAGAAACAAGTGAAATTAAAAAATTACCTAAATGTTTAGAAAGATATACAACAGAATTTAATTATCTTTTTGAACAAATTTATAAGTTTAAAAATATTGATGATATAAATAATGAAGATTTAAAAATTTCTCTTGTTTATAATTTTGGAAATAATTTAAGAAAATTTCTTGAGATTTATTTATTTTTTAAATACCCAGATGAAATTAAGAGTTTGGATAAAGAATTAATCAAAAGATTTTTTAATGATACATATCAAAGTGATAATACTGACGAAAATCATCAAAAAATGGTAGCAAGTATTATAAATAGGTATCAAAATGAATACTCGCATTTAAGAGAGATACTTAGCAGAGGAATGCAACCTATTGATATAGAAGAAAGCAAAAAAATAGCTAAATTTATTTTAGAAACAATAGAACAAAGCGATAAACAACAATATAAAGCGTTAGTTAAAAGTATAGGTAAATAAATAGAAAAAGGCAATAAATGACAAATTTACCGCAGGGTTGGGAAGTTAAAAAGCTTGGTGATATTGCTGAAATTCAAATAGGGAAAACTCCATCTAGGAATAATATTGATTTTTTTCAAGGCGAAAATATTTGGCTAAGCATTAGAGATTTAAAAAGTAAATTTGTTTCTTTTTCAAGTGAAAAAATTTCAAATGAAGCAATTTCAAAGACAAATATGAAAATAGTTCCAAAGGGAACTTTATTGATGAGTTTTAAACTTACATTAGGAAAAACAGCTTTTGCTGATTGTGATTTATATACAAATGAAGCGATTGCAGCGATTTTTACTAAGGATAAAAATATTAATAAATATTTTTTAGATTATGCTTTAAATTTTACAGATTTAGAAAAATATGTTGATAATGCAGTAAAGGGTAAGACATTAAATAAGCAAAAACTAAAACAAATCGAAATCTCAGTTCCCCCGCTAAAAGAGCAAGAAAGGATAGTGGGGATTTTAGATGAGAGTTTTACAAATATAGATGAGAGTATAAAAATTTTAGAGCAGGATTTGCTAAATTTAGATGAGTTAATGCAAAGTGCATTACAAAAAGCTTTTAATCCTTTAAAAGATGACACTAAAGAAAACTACAAACTCCCACAAGGTTGGGAATGGAAAAGCTTAGGAGAGATTGCAAGTGCAATTCAAAGCGGTTTTGCTATTAATAAAAGTAATGAAATACCAAGTGGATATATACATTTAAGAACACATAATATAACAACTGATGGCAGTTTAAATTTTGATACTTTAGTGAAGGTTAAAAAAGAGCTTATCAAAGAGCAACAATCATTTATTGAAGAAGGTGATATTTTATTTAACAATACTAATAGCACAGAATTGGTTGGTAAAACAGCACTGGTTACACAAAATTATAATTATGCTTTTAGCAATCACATAACAAAAATTAAGTTATTTAACCAATATAGTTCAAAGTTAGTTGTGTTTCATTTTGTTTTATTGTTGAAAAATAAGTATTTTGAAAGAATATGTCATAAATGGATTGGACAGAGCGGGATAAATACAGATAAATTAAAACAAATTCAAATCCCCATGCCTCCACTAGAAGAACAAAAGCAAATTGCTTCGCATTTAGATGAACTTTCTTTAAATATAAAAAATTTAAAGCAAAACTATCAAACACAAATAAAAGATCTACAAGAACTTAAACAATCCTTGCTTGATAAGGCTTTTAAGGGAAAATTATAAATGTTAAAAAATTTGCCAAATTTTAACACAAAGACCTAATATGTTAAAAATTTTTGATTTTTTTAACATATCTTTTTATAATGTTAAAAATTTTAAAAAATTTTAACATATGGAAAAATTATGAAAGAATTTATACCACCAAAATTGCCCTTAAAAATAGAGCTAAATGCTGATATTTATCAACTCATTATCCAAGCTTCAAGAAAATTAGCAGAACTAAATGGACTTAGCAAAAGCATTTCAAACCCAAATATTTTAATCAATGCTTTAATTTTACAAGAAGCAAAAGATTCAAGTGAAATAGAAAATATCATCACAACACACGATGAGCTTTTTTTATCTCAAATTGATGAGAACAAGCTCACAAGGGCAGCAAAAGAAGTAAAAGACTATGAAAGTGCTTTAAAAAAGGATATGAGCTATTAGATTTTTTGATAAAATTAGATGTTTCTAGGCAAAGTGCCTCAAAGTATCTTAAAATTTAGGGATATTAGAATGTATTAAAATGGGTAGAAGTAATTATTATATAAATATAGAACTTTTAAAACTTTTTAGAAAAGGAATTTTTTAATGCAAAATAAAATCGACAAAATCACAGATATACTAAGACGCGATGATGGCATAAGCGGTGCGATGCATTATAGTGAGCAAATTAGCTGGATATTATTTTTAAAATTTTTAGATGATTATGAAGAAGAATTAAAACTAGAAGCTATGTTAGATGCGAAAAATTATAAAAGTATTTTAGAAGAAAAATTCAGCTGGAAAGTATGGGCTGCACCCAAAACAAATGAAGGTAAGCTTGATGTAAAAAATGCTTTAAGCGGGAGCGATTTGCTTGGTTTTGTCAATAATGAACTTTTTCCTTATCTAAAAAGCTTTAAAGATAATGAAAATTTCAAAAGTATAGAGTATAAAATAGGCGGGATTTTTGAATTTATAGACAATCGCATAGCTAACGGACACACCTTAAGAGAAGTTATAAATTTAGTTGATGAACTTAGTTTTAGCAAAGAAAGTGATGTATTTGCTTTAGGCGAAGTTTATGAAAAACTTTTAAAAGATATGGGGAGTGATGGAGGAAATAGTGGGGAATTTTATACTCCGCGTCCTTTGATAAGGGCTATGGTTGAAGTGATAAACCCTAAGGCAAAAGAAAGGATTTATGATCCTGCGTGTGGAAGTTGTGGATTTTTAGTGGAAAGTTTTTTACATATTTTGTATGAAGATAGGACTAAAAATAAAAAAGCAAATTTAAGTGTGGAAGAGCTTGAATTTTTGCAAAATGAAGCATTATTTGGCAAGGAAAAAACTCCACTAAGCTATGCAATGGGCATGATGAATATGATTTTACACGAAGTAAAATCCCCTAATATTATCAAAACTAACACTCTAAATAAAAAAATCACAGATATAACACAAAATGAAAAATATGAAGTGATTTTAGCAAATCCCCCTTTTGGTGGAAAAGAAAAAGAACAAATTCAAAACAATTTTCCTATAAAATCAAATGCTACTGAGCTTTTATTTTTACAACATATCTTAAAATCTTTAAACAACAACGGAAGGTGTGCTATCATCGTGCCTGAAGGCGTGCTTTTTCAAAACTCCAACGCCTTTATAAGTGTAAAAAAAGACTTGCTAGAAAATTTTAATCTCGAGTGTGTTTTAAGCTTGCCAAGCGGGGTATTTTTGCCTTATAGTGCAGTAAAAACCAATGTACTTTTCTTCTCAAAAGGAAAAAGTTGTATTTGTAGAGATGATGATAAAGTGTATTATTATGAACTTATACCACCTTTTAAACTTACTAAAAATAAACCTTTAGAATACGCACATTTTAAAGAATTTTTAAAATGCTATAAAGAAAGAAAAATTACTCCTCATTCTTATTTAGTCAGCATAAAAGAGCTTGAAGAGAGAAATTATGATCTAAGTGCTAAAAATCCAAATTTAAAAGAAGAAAAAGCTTTACGCGAAGTGGAAGAAATTTTAAGCACTCTGAAAGAAAATCAAAAAAAAGCCAATCAGCTTTTACAAAAAATACAAAACACCCTAAAAGTCTAAAGTAATTTTACTTTTGCTCCTTTTAGAGCATTTTAAATGATTTAAGCACTTTAAGCTTAAATCATTTATATTTCATATGAGTGTTTATTTTTATAAATTTAATCAATATTAATTATTCTTTACTCATATCAATCACATAACGAAATTTTGCTTTACCTGAAGTAAGATTTTCATAAGCTTTATCAATTTCGTTTGGCTTTATAAGTTCAATCTCTGGATAAATTTGATGCTTTAGTG
>NZ_JAENKR010000189.1:0-785 GCF_016598965.1 Campylobacter sp. TTU-622 | reverse complement strand
ATGTTATGATCTAGCTTTTTTTAATGAAAAAAATGAACTCTGTGAAGCAAGTAGAAGCCATATAATCATTAAAAAAGAACAAATATTTTACACCCCTGCTCTAGAAAGCGGATTACTTGATGGAATTTATAGAAGATTTTTACTTAATTTAAAAATAATAAAAGAAAAAAAACTTTTCAAAAAAGATTTATTAGAAGCGGATGCAATTTATTGTATGAATTCTGTAAGAGGTTTAAAAAAGGTTGTAATTTTATGAAGCGTATTTTAATCATTGACAATTACGACTCTTTTACCTATACTATAGTTTTTTACCTAAAAGAGCTAGGCTATAAATGCAAAGTAGTCAAAAATGATGAATTTAAAAAAGTAAAAAAACTTAAAAAAATACATTTTTCACATTTGATCATATCACCAGGCCCTAATTCTCCCAAGGAATCAAAATTAAGTTTAAAGGCTATTAGATATTTTAAAAAAAAGAAAAAAATTCTAGGAATTTGTCTAGGACACCAATGTATTGCCGAAGCTTTTGGAGGAAAAATTGCTAGATTAAAAAATCCAAAACATGGTAAAACTACTTTATTAGATCACAATCAAAAAGATATATTTAGAGGTGTAAAAAATAATTTTGAAATTTGTCTTTATCATTCTTTATATGTCAAAAAGCTCTCTAAAGAACTTATGATTATAGCAAAAAGCAAAGAAAATATTATTATGGGAATAAAACATAAACTTTATCCTATTTATGGCATTCAGTTTCATCCTGAAGCTATTTTAAGTCAAAAAGG
>NZ_JAENKR010000188.1:0-813 GCF_016598965.1 Campylobacter sp. TTU-622 | reverse complement strand
ATATGGCTGAAACCATAAAACAATATTATAATCAATTTAATCAAATTGTTAATCATAGTTTTAACGATGCCAATAAAACAAGTTTCACTGAAGCAGATATTAATTCTATGCCTAAGGGATATAGTGTGAGTGGAATAAAAGCTGCAGATTATAATGATTTAAACAATAGAATGAATATTACTCATTTAAGAGATTTTTCCAAAGTTTCTATTTCAAATGTTTATAAAACTTTTGAACAAGTAAAAGAAGCTGAAAGCTTGTTTGTGCAATCAGGGGTTTATATAGAAGGCATAAGCAGTCATAGCTTTGGTTTATCTTTAGAAGAAATTAAAAATGTTTCTAAAGGTGAAGATTGGCAGTTTAATCCTGATATGTCAGTTTATCCACAAAATGAAGATGGAAGCTATTCTAAAGAAGCTTTATTTATGAGTTTTTTAAAATCTCAAGGTGGACAACCTGTTGAAAGTTTAAAAACCACACTTAATCCGACAATAGAAGCTTATAATAGAGCTATGGCCAAGGAAAGTTTTAGCGGTAGTAAAATAGCTTTAGACGACATTATGACAGGCAAAGTTGATTTTGCAAGTTTATTAAAAGGTTATGCACAAGATGGATGGCTTGATGCAGATATATATGCAATGGATAAAGGAGTTAAATGGCAAAATACAAGCATAGGTTATGGTGGAGCTTGGTTTGATAGAGAATTTAATCAAGCAAAAGCTAATGGTTGGAAAGCAAGTAATGAAAGTATAAATTCTTTTGTAAATAATATAATGGATAGATTAGATAAGCTAATGAGTGAAACTAGGGTTT
>NZ_JAENKR010000187.1:0-820 GCF_016598965.1 Campylobacter sp. TTU-622 | reverse complement strand
CTATAAAGCTTTTCGTAAAAATCCATTTTTTCTAAAAGATTATTTCTTTCAATACTTATATTTTTAGCTCTTTGTTTAAGTTTTTTTGATTTTTTATAAAAAATATTTGCACTTTGTTTTGGATTATATTCTAAGTTAAAAAGTATAGTTTGTCCATAAAAATCTTTAAGCTCAAATTTCCTTTCATATTCTTTTAAGTTATTTAAATTTGCAAATAAAACATCGGCTTTAAAACTAAGATTCTTAGCTTCTTTTAATAAATCATCTTCTTTTTCTAAAGAACATATATATTCTTTTATTTTTTGAATTTTTTTATCAAGGGTATTAAGTTTGATATTTTTGTTTTCTTCTAGCCTTTTTTGATATAAATTTTGAAATTGTTCTTGAAAATATTTTTGAAAATCTTTGATTTCTTTATATTCTTCTTTAATTTCATAAGGTTTTAAAATTTCTAATTTTAAACTAGGTTTTATAGGACGAAAACTTTTATCAATATGTCTTAAAGCTTCTATAATTACATTATCATAATCTGTAATAATAGCATTAGTATTTCTACCTGTAAATTCAAAATAAATTTTATTTTTGTAATTTTTATAAGCTTTTTGATTTTCAGTATAAAAACATAAAACACGATTATTATTTAAAACTTCTATATTTTTAATATAAGCATTATTAAAGTACTTTTTAAGCATAAAATCAAAAGGAGCGTTATAATTTTTAATGGTAATTTTAGCTTGATAAATAGCACTTAAAGATCTATTTAAGTCTATAATAAATTTTTGTCTATCTAAACTTAATTCTAAGATATTATCATCAATAC
>NZ_JAENKR010000186.1:0-837 GCF_016598965.1 Campylobacter sp. TTU-622 | reverse complement strand
GAATACAACTTAAAATAATAGTACTTTGTAAAAAATTATTTACAAGAATAACTTTTTGTATTTTTTTTACTTGAGAGTGCAGTTGTATCAGGGTAAAAAAAGGAATGATTACAAAAGATCCGCAAAACCCAAATAAAAAAAAGATTATAAAATGATTTAATATATAAGGCAATAATAGAGTTAAAATGCAAGAACCAAAAAGAGCAAAAGGAATAAATCCAAATTCAAGATAAGATATTGAAAATCTTTTAAAAACAAAAGAACCAAAGATAAATCCTATGGTTAAAAATATAAAATTTAAATAAAGATAAAATAAACTATCCTCAAGTAAAATATCTCTAACGTATATAGGAAATAATATTATATAAGATTCTAGCAATAATAAAAATATGGAAATTCCTAAAATAGAAGGAAAAAGAATTGGTTCTTTAATTATTGATTTTAAATTTTTTATAAAAATTTTTTTCTTTAAATAGCGCTTTAATGAATATGCAATCTTTTTTTCTTGTAAAATTGAAAGTTTATAGCTTAAAGCTAAATTTATTAAAGATAAAATAATAAAAGAAATACCAATGAAATTTATAAAATTAAAAATATTATTTTTGTTTAAATAAAAATAAGATATTCCAAAAGCAATTAAAATTGCCAAAGCACTACCAATGCCAATTAATAAATTAATTTTTAATACAAATTGTTTTTGAATTATTTTCAATATATAAGCATAAAAAATAGGAAAATAAAAAGAATTAAATAAAGCTAATAGAAAATTTAAAAATAAAATCAGCCAAAAAATATGATTATAATAAGATATGCAAATAATTAAAGACAATAAAAACA
>NZ_JAENKR010000185.1:0-881 GCF_016598965.1 Campylobacter sp. TTU-622 | reverse complement strand
GAAGTAAAATTCCTATACATTCTTCTTTTGGCGCATAACTTCCTCTTGAAAAATGTATATTTAGTGTTTTAGAGTTTTTTTTGATTATTTTGCTTAATATAAAAGTTAAAGCTAAAAGCTTTCGATAAGTAAATGATATATCATTTAAAGGATCAATAAATGCAATACGAGAAAGATTTTTTTTAGCACAATCAATCCAAGTTCTTGTTATAGTATGCGTAGCTTCGCATCGCATTTGCCAAGTTTTAAATGATAGTTTTAATATACATTCTTGAATTTCTTTTTGACAAAGAGAATTTATTTCTTTGCCAAAGGCAATGCAAATATATTTTTGATTTATAGATCTATTTTTTAAAGAAAATTCTTCATTATTTTTATCAAAAGAACTATCCCATATACTTTTGATATGAAAAGGTATAATTTTTATTTGCTGATCTAAAATAATATTTTGCAAATTATAGTTTGTTTTATCTGTGAAAATACAAACTATTGCACCTTTGTTAAGTAGTTTAAGGCTTTCTTCTAGATTTTTAGACATAAAGTTAAATTTTTTAATAAAAAGTTTAATATACCAAGGAGAAAAAAGATTATTATCCATAATAAAATGAATTTTTCTAGGAATAACCATTTGTATAATAGCCCAATCAAGAAAACTATTATGATTTCCTATCAATAAAATCCCCTTTTGATTTGATAGATTTTCAAATCCATTGATTAAAAATTTATAATGGTGAAAAAAAGAAAAACTAATTAAAAATCTTACCAATAAAAAAGGAAGTTTTTTAAATATGTATAAAGACATAATAAAAGCAATAATTGTAAGAATATAAAAAATATAGTTTAAATTAAATTTGATAAATACAAGTAAAAAGATAGTCAGA
>NZ_JAENKR010000184.1:0-889 GCF_016598965.1 Campylobacter sp. TTU-622 | reverse complement strand
ATCTACAATTAATAATTTCTCTAATAAAGGTACTATAAGTTCAAACAATGGTGAGGCTATTTATCTTGGTAATACTGAGATTACTACTTTTACTAATAGTGGGACTATAAGTAGCGCTAATAAACAAGGGATAAATATTGCTAGTGGAGCAACAATAGAAACTTTTAACAATAGTGGAACTATAAGTAGCAATAGTGGTCAAGGGATAAATATTGCTAGTAGTGCAACAATAACTAATTTTACTAATGATAGCAATGGATTGATTCAGGGCAATAAGGATATTGGAGCACTAAATATAGAAAGTGCAACTATTAAAACTCTAACTAACAAAGGAACTATAAAGAATATAGGAAATACTGAACCTGCTGTATCTTTTTATGTTTCATCAGGTATAGCTTTAAGTAAGGGCACAATCGATAGTTTTACTAATGATAGCAATGGTTTAATTTCTGGCATTATAGGTATAAAACTAGCTGAATCTACTATTGAAAATTTTACTAACAAAGGAACCATAGAATCAACTAGCAATAATAATCTTGCAGCAGGTATTAAACTTTCGACTGCTTTGGATAGAACAACTACAATTACAAATTTTACCAATGAAGGCACTATACAATCAAACTCTAATGGTATCTTAGTAGAAGCAGGCAATAAAATAGGAACTCTTACTAATAGTGGAACTATAGAAGCTAGTTTAAATGGTATAAGTTTTTATGGGCATGGCGATGTTAGTGGTAATACAACAAATATCGGTAAAATCACTATAGAAAGCGGAGGCGTTATTAAAGCAGGAAATGATGCAATCCACATTGATGGAAGTGATAGAGATATTGAAGGCGAAGGCATAGACGTAAAAGGTAGATTAGAAGGTGGTAATGCTGGTATTTAT
>NZ_JAENKR010000183.1:0-898 GCF_016598965.1 Campylobacter sp. TTU-622 | reverse complement strand
ATATGGCTGAAACCATAAAACAATATTATAATCAATTTAATCAAATTGTTAATCATAGTTTTAACGATGCCAATAAAACAAGTTTCACTGAAGCAGATATTAATTCTATGCCTAAAGGAATAAGCGAGTTATCATCTGATAAAACTATAGGCATTATGCCAAAAAATTATAATAAGCTAACAATAACAAACTATTATAATACACAAAATCAGTATGATGAAGCAGAACAATTAGGAATGTTCGGGCATATCAATATAGGCTTACAACCATTAAATTTCACTCCACAAAGTATGCAAACACAAAATTTAGATAAAGATACTGCAATAGATACTTTTAACCCTAATATGTCATTTTATCCACAAAATGAAGATGGAAGCTATTCTAAAGAAGCTTTGTTTATGAGTTTTTTAAAATCAACAGGTGTATCACCAAGAGAAGATAGTGCTACATTAAATCCTATAGCTAAGTCTTATGCCGAGGCTATGGCTAAAGAGAGTTTTGATGGCTCATTGGCTTCCTTAGACGACATTATGACAGGCAAAGTTGATTTTGCTAAGCTATTAAAAGGTTATGCACAAGATGGTTGGCTTGATGCAGATATATATGCAATGGATAAAGGAGTTAAATGGCAAAATACAAGCATAGGTTATGGTGGAGCTTGGTTTGATAGAGAATTTAATCAAGCAAAAGCTAATGGTTGGAAAGCAAGTAATGAAAGTATAAATTCTTATGTAAATAATATAATGGATAGATTAGATAAGCTAATGAGTGAAACTAGAGTTTAAGGATTTAATATGAGCATCTTTAGTATAAATGATAATTCAAGTTATGGCTCTATACTTTCACAAAGTAAAGCAAATAAAGAAAGTAAAGAAAATTCAAAAATAAATTTTGCAAA
>NZ_JAENKR010000182.1:0-911 GCF_016598965.1 Campylobacter sp. TTU-622 | reverse complement strand
CACCCACCCAAAATAAATTCAAAACAAATTTTGGAACAAAAATTGCTTAGTATTTTTTCGAATAATTTTAAGCAATACTTTATAAAGGATTTAATTATGATGAGATCACTTTGGTCCGGAGTTAGCGGACTTCAAGCACACCAAATTGCAATGGACGTTGAAGGTAACAATATTGCAAACGTTAATACCACAGGTTTTAAATATTCTCGTGCTGATTTTGGAACTATGTTTAGCCAAACAGTAAAAATAGCCACAGCTCCAACTGATGGAAGAGGGGGACAAAACCCTTTACAAATCGGACTTGGCACCTCAGTTAGCTCCACAACAAGAATTCACTCTCAAGGTTCAGTTCAAACCACAGATAAAAACACCGACGTTGCAATTAATGGTGATGGATTTTTTATGGTAAGTGATGATGGCGGTCTTACAAATTATCTTACACGTTCAGGAGATTTTAAACTTGATGCTTACGGAAATTTCGTTAATAATTCTGGCTTTGTTGTTCAAGGGTGGAATATAGACTGGGATACTCAAAGCATTGATTCTTCAAGAAGCCCACAAAATATTTTCATCGATCCAGGTATGCACATCCCAGCAGCCCAATCAACAGAAGTAGCTATCAAAGCAAACCTTAACAGCGGTCTTAACATAGGCACAGCCAGCAGACCTTTATATTCTTTAGATTCTGTTCATGGATACAATAGCAAAACAAATGAAACTAAAGATGAAAACGATACAGGAACAACTCAGTTTTATACCACTTCTAAAAATTCAGTTGAAGTTACAGAAAAAGGGGTTGATTGTGCTTCTTTATTTAATTCCAATGGAACAGGTTTAAATTTAAGAGATGGACAAGGAATTTGGGTATCTTATGCAGATGCAAAATACTCTACAAACTCTTTAGGGGTAAG
>NZ_JAENKR010000181.1:0-935 GCF_016598965.1 Campylobacter sp. TTU-622 | reverse complement strand
ATGAAACTCCTTATAGACTTTGAAATTAATTTTTAAGGTAGGAAAATGAAAATATTATTTTCTCCAAGCGAAAGCAAAAGCGAAAATTGCACTGAAAAACCTTTTAATAAAGATTCTTTTATTTTTAAAGAATTATTTGATTTTAGAATGCAAGCTTTAAATTCTTTTTATGAATATATTAAAAATACCTCTATAAAAAATTTAAAAGAATTTTTTGGCATAAAAGATGAAAAAGAAATTGAAAAATTTATACAAAATTTACACAATCAACCAACAAAAAAAGCCATAGAACTTTACAATGGCGTATCATATGAATATCTTGATTTTGATACATTGGACAACAAGGCTAAAGATTATATTTATAAAAATACTTTAATTTTTTCAAATCTTTTTGGCGTAGTAAGAGCTGATAATCTTTTGCCTTTTTATAAATTTAAACAAGGTGCAAAACTACCTAATTTTCCTTTGGAAAAATTTTATAAACAACATTTTTCAAATGTTTTAGATGAATTTTTAAAAGAAGAAACTATTATTGACTTAAGAGCTGGATATTATGATAAATTTTATATTCCAAATAAACAATTTACTACTTATAAATTTATAAAAAATGGTAAAATTGTGAGTCATTTTGCAAAAGCTTATAGAGGAATTTTGTTAAGAATTTTAGCTCAAAATAACATACAAGATAATAACACTCTTTTATCTAAACTTCCTACAAATTTGAGACTAAAAGAAATTAAATACATAGACTTAAAAGAAGAAATTTTGTTAGAAATTATTGATTAAACAAGGAGAAAAAATGGGATTTTTATTAATCTTAATAGTGCTTATATTTTTATTTATACTTTTTATAATTATAAATCGCTATGAGCGTAAGATTAAAATTTTTACAAAAAATATACAAAGTATTAAAGAAAAAATGGCAGAACTTGAAG
>NZ_JAENKR010000180.1:0-970 GCF_016598965.1 Campylobacter sp. TTU-622 | reverse complement strand
CTAAATAAAGATAATACGCTTACTTTAAATTCAAGAATTAGAAATTTTAAAGAAGAAATATTTTGTATTGTTGATATAGAAAGTACAGGCGGTATTAAAAATGGGGAGATTTTAGAAATTGGTGCTGTTAAGATTCAAAATTTTAAAGAAATTGATCGTTTTTGTTCTTTGATAAAAGTTGATGAAATTCCTGATAAAATCACTGAATTAACTGGTATTGATTTGGATATGGTAAGAAGTGCCCCTAATCTTGATATTGTTTTAAAACAATTTAGATCTTTTTTAAAAGATAGTATTTTTGTAGCACATAATGTTCGTTTCGATTATAGTTTTATTTCTAAAGCTTTAAATAATCATAATCTTGGAATTTTGCTTAATCGACGAATTTGCACTATAGAATTTGCACAATGTTGTATTGAAAGTCCAAAATATAAACTTGAAGCTCTTAAAGAGATTTTAGGTATACAAAATATTCATCATAGAGCCTTAAATGATGCTTTAGCTGCAGCTGAAATTTTTAAATATTGCCTTAGTAAACTTCCTTATCATATTAAAACTACAGAAGATCTTATAAATTTTATTAGAACTTCTCGTTTAAAAAACAAAAATTTACTAATAAAAAATAAAAACCTATAAGAATTAAAATAATTAAATTTTGGAATTTCAAAGTTTGAATTTGCGTTTGTTGCGAACAATTAAAAAATTTTACTAATAAAGATATTAAAAAGTTCTAAAATTTATTTTGAAGTTAAAATATAATAAAAAATCTAAATTTTATTATAAATTTAAAAATAAAGATTATTTTTATCTTGAGTTTAAATTTTAAACTATTTTGAAATAATTATAGTAGATTAAGAATTTACAAATTAGAATTTAACTTTTATATAAAAATTATTTAATCAATTTATTTTTTAGAATCAATATAATAAATTTTAATAGGAAAACTTACTGCTATATCTTTATCTTCTGC
>NZ_JAENKR010000017.1:0-20588 GCF_016598965.1 Campylobacter sp. TTU-622 | reverse complement strand
ATTTATTTTAAATAATACAAAAACTATTGTTATTAATTAAATTAGAAAAAACAAATTATATTTATATAATACAAAAATCATATATCAAAACTATCAAAAAATTGACATTAAATTAGCAAAATAATATTTTATTTTCTTGATTAAGAATAAAACAGAAAAATCATAACAATTTAAATCGTTGAAAATATAAAAAATAAATAATACAAATTTGTATCATAATTAATAATTTTAAACTAATCTAAAAATCTCAATAAAAATAATTTAATGGACTTTCTTTTAAGAAGATAAAAACAAAAGCATAAAATACTTCCAATATAAAAAGCTAAATTACATGAAAAGAATTTATAAAAATAAATCATTAAATTTTAGCAAAATATAAGCTATGAAAACAAAAATTCAAAGCTCTAAAAAGCTTTGAATAAATTTACATCACAAAAATAGTTGGAACTATAGTTGGGTATTTTTTGATCTTTCTAAAAATATGCTTTCTTAATACCTGTCTGATTTGATTTTCTAAAAATCTTGGATCATTTAAAACCTCATCTTTAACATTGCTAAAAAATTGAGCTAAAACTTCAGCCATTTCTTTTGAAAATGCGTGATCTTGTCTATCAGCTACTAATCCATAACTAAAAACTCTAGGCTTATTAACAAGTGTTTTTGAAGCTTTATCAAGTTGAGCTATGATAACAACTATTCCATTATCAGCTAAATTTTGACGATCGATTACTACATCATCAGCGATTTGTTTATTGATTTGATTATCTACAAAAACTTTTCCTGTTTTAACTGTTTTTACACGTTTAATATATTTTTGACAAATCTCAACCTGATCTCCATCACTCATAAGATAAATATTTCTTTCAGGAACTCCGCACTTCATAGCTGTTTCTTTATGCTTGGTGATATGATTGTATTCTCCATGAACAGGTAAGAAAAATTTTGGTTTTATTAGCGTTAGCATAAGTTTTTGCTCTTCTATACTTGCATGGCCACTTACGTGAATTTCGCTAAATTCTTGATATGCCACTTTAGCACCCGCTTTAAGCAAATAATCAAGCACTGCAGAAACATTTGCCTCGTTACCTGGAATGGCTTTAGCTGAAATGATAATTTGATCGCTTGGTTTAATTTTTATAAATTTATGCTCATCTGTTGCCATTCTATATAAAGCGCTCATTGTTTCGCCTTGGCTTCCTGTAGTTACAATCAAAACTTCATTATCTTTATATTTATTTACCTCATCTGCATCAATAAAAATTTTTCTATCTAGTTTGATATAGCCAAGTTCCATTGTAGTATAGAGATTTCTCTCCATAGAACGCCCTATAACGCAAACTTTTCTACCATATTTTAAACCATAAGTGATTGCTTGATAAACGCGGTGTATATTAGAACTAAAAGTACTCATTATCACTCTACCTTTAGTCTTTGAAAAAATTTGATCAAAAGTAGGGCCAACCGAACTTTCACTTTTTGTATAGCCCTCTTTATAAGAATTTGTGCTATCACTTAAAAGACATAAAACTCCATTTTCTCCATATTGTGCTAAACGTCCTAAATCACTAGGATAACCATCAATTGGAGTTTGATCTATTTTAAAATCTCCTGTGTGTATAATAGTTCCTGCTTTAGTTTTTATAGCTAGTGCAGAAGCATCAATGATAGAGTGGGTAATATGAATCCATTCTATATCAAACTCACCTATTTCATAAATTTTTCTCTTTTCTACAGGTCTAAACCATTTTCTTTCACTTTTTAAGCCGTGTTCTTCAAATTTATTTGAAATCATTCCCAAAGCCAAAGGAGTTGCATAAATTGGAAATTGAAATTCTTTAAAAAAGTAAGGCACAGCTCCTATATGATCTTCGTGTGCGTGAGTAATAATAATAGCTTTAATTTTATCCTTAATCTTTCTAACATAGGAGAAATCAGGTATGATAATATCCACTCCGTGCATAGTTCCATCAGGAAAACTCATACCTATATCTACAATAATAGCTTCATTATTTGTCTCAAAAATGGTGATATTACCGCCAATTTCACCCAAACCTCCAAGAGGAGTTATGCGGATTTTATGTTCGCTTGAATTATTATATTTAAGAGGATTTAAACGATTTTCGTGAGAAATACGATTTGCCTCTATACATTCAGCAAGAGCAATCTGCCAATCTTCATTTCCGCTTAATTTAGAAGGAAGATTTTTTCTTTTTTTCTTTTTTTCTTCTTGATTATTTTGAGTACTGACATTTGAGTTTTCTGAATTTTGAATATTTTTTTTCTTTTTATTTCTATATTTATAATGCTTGTTGTTTTTAGAGTTAAAATTTATTTTTTGTTCTTGATTTTCTTGACTATTTTCGCTCATATTCATCCTTTAATTTTTCATAAATTTTAAGGTATGAATCAACGCAAATTTCGTGGGGTCTAGCATTTTCTTTTATATTAAGACTATTTAAAATTTCTAAAACCTTATTTCTATGAAGACTTAAATTTTTAAGAAGTTGTTTCCTTGGAAATTTAAAACAATCTTTTAAAAAAACTTTAAAATCTTCTATATTACAAAGCTCCCTAAATTCTTTCTCCTTTATCAAACTCATCACAGATGAGATAACCTTTGGCTCAGGATCAAAACATTTAGGATCTACATCAAAAAGTATTTTTCTTTTGCAAATCAAAGCACTTAAAACCCCCAAAGAAGAAAATTCTTTCTCTCCTTCTTTAGCACAAAATTTAAGAGCCATTTCTTTTTGTACCATAACGATAAGCCCTAAACAATTCTCATCTTCTAAGGCTTTTAAAATCAAACAACTTGCTATATAATAAGGCAAATTGGCAATCAAAAAATACTTATTTTCATCAAAACTTCCTTTAACCTCGCTTGCGTTTTGATGCAATAATCTTAATTTTCCACATTCGATTTCTTTTTGAAATTTCTTTTGCAAAAGTGGTATAAGATCTTTATCAATCTCATATGCCTTAACAAAGGAAATTTTTAAAAGCTCTTGCGTTAAATCACCTAAGCCAGGCCCAATCTCAACAATATTATTTGTTTCTTTGGGTATGGCTTGGATGATTTTATAAACTATTTCTTTACTATTTAAAAAATTTTGTCCGTAATGTTTTTTCGCTTTAATCATAAAAAATTATTTTATCTAAAAATTCTTAATTAAGTCTTTTTAGATAAAATTCTAAAAATAAATTAAGAAAGGATTAAATGATAGTTTGTGCTGGAGGTAATGAAAACTTTTCATTTGCTAAAGCTATAGGCATAGGCCTAGTAGAAGCAGCTTGTAATTTAACTAAAATTTGCCAAACTTATAATCCATCAAATCTAGTATTTATAGGAACTTGTGGTTTATATGAAAAAGGTAAAATTTTAGAAATTTATAAAAGCTCTTGTGCTTATAATATTGAATTTTCAAAAATTTCAAATAATTTTTATACACCTGCACAAAATGAAATTTATCTTAAAAATGAAAATGTTTCTCGTGAAACAATTAAAATAAATTCTTCAAATTATATTTGCCAAGATAAAAAAGCCGCTAAAGAATTTGCTAAATTAGGTTTTTTTGCTGAAAATATGGAAGCTTTTGCGGTTTTAAGTGTGGCTAAAAATTTTAATATTTTTGCAGAATGTATTTTATGTGCAACTAATTTTTGTGATGAAAATGCACATAATGACTTTATAGCAAATCACCAAAAAGCTAAAGAAAATTTAATACAATATTTAAAAAAATATAATTATCTTTAAAATTCAAGGAATAAATTTTGAAAGAAACTATAAATATTTTAGATCTTTTGCCCGAAGAATTAGAAGAAAATATCAAACCAATGTTTCGCGTGAAACAAATTTATCAATGGATATATCAAAAATATGCTAATAATTTTTTAGAAATGAGTTCTTTGCCAAAAAGTCTAAGAGAGGAAATGAATGAAAAATATTATTTTAATCCTCTTAAAATAATCTATAAAGAACAAAGTAAAGATGGGAGTATAAAATATCTTTTTGAACTCAAAGATGGCTTAAGAATAGAAAGTGTGCTTTTGCCAATGAAAGAAGAAAAATTTAACGAAAAAGGTATAAAAATTGCCAATGCTAAATATACTATTTGCGTTTCTTCTCAAGTAGGTTGCAAAAGTGGTTGTAGTTTTTGTTTAACAGCAAAAGGTGGCTTAAAAAGAAATTTAAGTGCTGGGGAAATAGTAGCACAAATTCTTTGCATCAAAAAAGATAATCAAATTCCTTATGAAAGACGTGTTAATATAGTATATATGGGGATGGGAGAACCTCTTGATAATCTTAATAATGTTTCAAAAGCCATTAAAATACTATCTCATAACGATGGATTATGTATAAGTCCTAGACGCCAAACTATAAGCACAAGTGGGTTGGCAAATCAAATTAAAAAATTAGGAGAAATGAATTTAGGAGTATTACTTGCTATATCCTTGCACGCTGTAAATGATACTTTACGCAACGAACTAATGCCTATAAACAAAGCTTACAATATAGCTTCTATTATGCAAGCTGTACGTGAATTTCCTATAGATCAAAGAAAAAGAGTTATGTTTGAATATCTTTTGATTGATAATATCAATGATAAAATTGATCACGCAAAAGAACTTGTTAGACTTTTAAATGGTATTAAAGCTAAAGTAAATTTAATACTTTTTAATCCGCACGAAGGAAGCTTTTATAAGCGTCCGAATTTAGAAAATGCTATCAAATTTCAAGATTATATAAGCTCAAAAGGAATAACTTGTACCATAAGAGAGAGCAAAGGACTTGATATTTCAGCAGCTTGCGGACAATTAAAAGAAAGAAAGAAAAATGAGTTGGCTTGATATTATAGAACTTATTTTTATATCTTTGGTTATTATAATAGGTTTTTGTGGAATGGTTTGGGTAATTGTAAAAGATAATAAAAATTAGTTTTTAATATGATTTTTGCAGTATAATAAGCAAAAAAGGTTTATTATGCCAATAAAACAATATAAATTTCATCCCGATGATACTAAATTTGATAAAAAAATGGTTGAAATTACAGAAAAAAAAGGTTTTAAAACTGCTGTATTTTCAATGGCTGCAATGACAATGCTAGGAAGTGTTGTTATTTCTTCAGCTCTTCCTGCCATTAATAAACATTTTGATATACTTTTAAAAAATCAAAGCGGAATTTTAACAGAATTTACGCTTGCTCATCTTGATATTTTAACACGTCTTGTTTTAACAATACCGGCTATTTTTGTAGTAATACTTTCTCCAATTGCTGGAATATTAATGGATAAATTTGGAAAACTTAAATTTATTTTTCCAGCTATGATAATTTGGACAATTTCAGGAGTAGCTGGATTTTTCTTAAATGATATTTATGCCATTCTTATTTCAAGAGCCGTATTTGGAATTGCAACGGCTTTTATAATGACAGGAGCATCAGCTTTGCTTGGAGATTATTATAGTAGGGGTGGATTTAATCGTCGCGAAAACGCTCTTTCTTGGCAAGGATTTTTTTGTGCTGCTGGAGGAGCCATTTTTATTTCTATCGCGGGTTATGTTTCTAGCTATTCTTGGCGTTATCCTTTTTTGGTTTATGGACTTGGAATTTTAATCACAATTTTAGCTTATATGTATCTATTTGAACCTAAAAAATTTAAATTTTATAATCATAGTAAAATAGAAGCAAAAATAAATTATTGGCAATTTTTTCCTATATATTTTATAGGATTTTTTATTATGGTAATTTATTATATATCTCCAACCCAACTTCCTTATTATATAGAAGATCACTTAGGGCTTGATCCAAAATATATAGGAATTTCTATGTCAGTTTCTGCCCTTTTTTATGGACTATTTTCTTTAAGTTATAAATATTTGATGAAATTTATAAATATAAAACAAATTTATATCTTAACTCTTTTCATCGTAGGAAGCTCCTTTATGCTTTTATATTTTATCCATTCCTTTAGTGCAGTAATGCTTGCTTTAGCACTACTTGGAACAGGTGGAGGAATTATGCTTGTTAATAATACAGCTTATTTATTTTCTATTTGTCCATCAAATGCTAGGGCTAGGGCTTATGGAATTTTAGCAAGTTTTATATTTTTAGGACAATTTTTAAGCCCTATAATCTCTCAACCTATAGTAAGACAAATAGGACTCATTGATGCATTTTTAGTATGGGCTATTGTAATTTATTTTGTAGCTATTTTATTTTTATTTTTTAAACAAAAAAGAGAAGTGGCATAAAAATATATTTACAATAATAAGAAGTTGATACATTTTTTTAAGTTATATTGACTAAAAAATGTATTATACATATTAAAAACCTTCAATACTTTTCACCAATCATTACTTTCACTGATAACTTAAAGAATATCTTTAAGTTTTAAAAAGAAAAAATAATAAAACTACTAAAATCTAAAAACTTTATCTTATAAAATCATACTTAAGCAAGAAAACATTTTAAAATAACTATAATTTTATTTGATACAATAGAATAAAACTACCATTTAAAAACCTTTAATACTAGCAAAAAAGATTATACCAAGTTTATTAAAGTATCCCTACTATATAGCTAACCAAAAAGATTTTAAAATTAGAAAAAGATTAAAGATATTTTTCTAATTTTTTAATAATATCCATAATAATTTATTGCTTTTCATCTTCACTTAAATTATCTTTGGTATTTTTAATAAAATATAATCTTATTATATATTGGTCAAAGTACTTCATTATCTCCTAATATGGGTAAAGCGCAATGCTAAAAACCTTCAAATTTGCAGCAAGATGAATAGTGTCGTACTAGGGCTTATTACACAATTGATTTTAATAAGCTTTGCTAATTAAAATATCATCATTATTTTTAAAATTACAATTTCCTTGGATAAATTTTTATCATATCCATAAAATTCGTTTATAAAATGATCATAAACCAAATCGTAATTAGGCATTACAATATAATGTCTTAATAAATTTGTTTAAATTTTTTGCTAATTTTAAAAAAGGAATAGTATCTAAAGTGGTATTTTTAAAGCAATACTAAAAGGATTAAACACTATAAAACGTTTAATTTTATTTTGATTTAAAAAATTCTTAATTAAATTTTTATGTGCTATTTTGGTTTTATCTATGTTTTAAATTCTAAATTTTTAATCTTTTTATCAAAAATTCTAGTGTTTATTTTCCTAGCATAAAAAACCAACCTATCTCTTTTGTTCTTTTATTAAAGACGTTTAAGAAGTTTTATCCAAAGTGTTTTAATTTTAAGTATTGTATAACTTTTAGTATTACTTTTGATAAAAAATCAGTTAAAAAAGCATTTGCTTTATATGAAATATATAATCTAAACTATATCGATTAATTTTTTCTAAATTTTCTTATTTTATGGGATTTTCTAAAATTTCAATATAATTGAAAAATTCCAAACTCTTTAAAAGAAATAAAGTGTTATTTCTTGCAAAAACAATAATTTGTGCATTATAAATATATTTAAAGCATATCTAAACTTGCTATCATAAGACATCGGGTTTTAATGACACCTCTCCCCATTGAAATCTTTTTCATTATCACTCCTTTAAGATAACTTAAGCTAAAAATTTTAGCTTAAAACCAAAAACTACAATAGAATTCAAATTTCAAAAACCTTAGAAATTTAATTTATTATTATTTTAAATCTAAGACTTATAAATATCTTTTTAATTTTAAAAGTATTTCGTTTATAATCTCTAAAATATCATATGTACTCAATTCTTCTTTAGTTTTATTTAGCAAAACATAATCCTTGTTAAAAGTTTCCCAAAAAATTATATCTTTTTCACTAAATAAACCTATGCTTGATTTTTCCAAATTTGAAGCAAGATGAATCACTCCTGTACTAGGAGATATAACACATTTTGTTCTTTTGATAAGCTCGCAAATATTTAAAATATTGTCATCATTTTTAAAGATATAAATTCTTTGTGGATTTTCTTTAAAAAATGTCTTAAATTCTCGTATAAAATCTTTATGAACAGCTTCATAGCTTGGTATAATTATATAAATATCTTTGAATTTAGAAATAATTTCTTGGCAAAGCCTTAAATAATCTACTAATTTTAAAGTATAAAAAGCTGAAATAGAAAAAGGGTTAAGAAGTATTAAATTTTTATCTTTTATATTATTTTGATCTAAAAAATTATTTATGATATTTTTATTATAAATATTTGTTTTAATTTTTATATCAAAATTTAAATTTTTAATTTCTTTATCAAATAATTTAGGATTTATTTTTCTTGCATAATAAAGCATTTTAAATTCATCGTTTCTATTTTTATAAAATCTTTTAATAAAAGAAACAAAGACACACTTGCATTTTAAAGAAAAAATAGAAATAGGACGATTTCTAGTAATCACTTTTTTAGCATTAGTATTTATCAAAAATTTAAGTATAAAAGTTTTAGCATGAAAAGAAATAATAAAATCTAAATTATACTTATTAATTTTCTCTTTTATGATAGGATTTTCACTAGAAGTTAATGAAGGAATTTCTTCAAATTCATCAATAAAATCAAAACAAGATATTAAATCTTTTAAATTACTTTTTCCAAAAAAAACTATTTCTGCCCTATAAATATGTTTTATCACATATAAAGCTTTTAAAGAAATTAAACTATCTCCTATACCATAAGGACAAAAAAATCCTATTACCCCCCCCCGTTAGTTTATTTTTCATTTCAACTCCTTAATTATTAAAATATAATTTCTTATAAGTTTTAATTATAAAAAATTTAAAAATTCTTTTTTCATATCTTTTTTGGAGATTATATCAAAAAATTTATTTTTGTATTTGAATTTCAAACGATAAGAATGCAAAAGCAAACGCTTAGCTCCGCAAAATTCTATCCTTTCTTTTTCTTCCATTTTTTTATCTAAAATTCTTTCAATTTGATCTTTGTTTAATCCGTATAAAGGGTCTCCTAAAATTTTATGTTTCACGTGAAACAAATGAAGTCTTATTTGATGTTGTCTTCCTGTAAAAGGCTTACAAAGTAAAAGAGTTGCATTAAATTCTGGATAGAATTCTAAAATTTCAAATTTAGTAAAAGAATGCTTTCCATTTTCACAAATGCACATTCTAGTTTTTACATCATCATAATTTTTAACCAAATCCATTTTTGTATCAACACTGAAATTTTTATTTATTAATCCTTGTGCTAAAGCTAAATATTCTTTTTGAATTTCTTTTTTTTCAAACATAGTTTTAAAATCTATTTGAGAATTTTTATGTTTTGCTACAAGTATAAGTCCGCTTGTTTCTTTATCAAGTCTATGGGCTACACAAGCTTTATTACCCCACAAATGCCAAATTTCATCACTTAGGCTATACTCACAATGCCTACCATTAGGATGAGTTAATACTCCACTTGGTTTTTCAAGTACGGCAAAATCTTCATTTTCAAAAACAATTTCTATACCTCTTGGTTTATTTTCATAAACTATAAGTTCAATTTCGCCATTTAAAAATTCATTTTTTTTATTAACCAAATTTCCATTACAAAAAAGTCTTTTTTTATCTATAAGTTTTTGAGCTTCATTTATAGAAATTTTTAAGTTTTCCATAAGAACTTCAAATGCCTTTTTTCCATTATTTGATAGCTTAATTTTCGTATAAGGCAACTTTAACCTTTTTTAAATTTTTTTAGATAAAATCATATTTTTTTATTAATAAAATTATAACCAAAAAGGTTTAAAATGGTTCAAAGATATAGCAGAGAAATAATGGCTAAAAAATGGGACTTAAGGGCTAAATATGACGCTTGGCTTAAGGTAGAATTAGCCGCAGTTAAAGCTTGGAATAAGCTTGGAATTATAAATGATGTAGATTGTAAAAAAATTTTAGAAAATGCTAAATTTGATATTAATAGAATTGATGAAATCGAAAAGACTACCAAACACGATGTCATAGCTTTTCTTACAAATGTTAGTGAAAATTTGGGAGAAGAAGGTCGTTTTTTACATTATGCAATGACAAGTTCTGATTGTATTGATACTGCTGTAGCTTTACAAATAAAAGAGAGTTTAGAAATAATTTTAGAAGATTTAGAACAACTTTTAGATGCAATTAAAAAACGTGCCTTAGAGCATAAAAACACTCTAATGGTAGGAAGAAGTCACGGAATTCACGGCGAACCTATAACTTTTGGTTTAGTAATGGCAATTTGGTATGATGAAATAAAAAATGCAAAAGATCTCTTGCTTCACGCAAAAGAAGTAATTAGTTATGGAAAAATTAGTGGAGCTATGGGAAATTTTGCTCACGCTCCTTTGGAATTTGAAGAAGAGGTTTGTAAAATTTTAAATTTAAAACCAGCCCCTGTTTCAAATCAAATAATTCAAAGAGATCGTTACGCACAAGTAATTTCAGCTATAGCAATTTTAGCCTCAAGCTGTGAGCAAATTGCTGTAGCAATTAGACATTTTCAAAGAACAGAAGTTTATGAAGCTGAAGAATATTTTTCACAAGGACAAAAAGGAAGCTCAGCTATGCCACATAAAAGAAACCCTGTTTTAAGTGAAAATATTACAGGACTTTGTAGGATTTTAAGATCCTTTGTAACACCAGCTTTAGAAAATGTTGCTCTTTGGCATGAAAGAGATATAAGCCATTCAAGTGTAGAAAGATTTATCTTACCTGATGCTTTTATTACTGCTGATTTTATGTTAAATAGACTAAAAGATTTGATTAATAATCTTTTAGTTTACCCTAAAAATATGATGAAAAATTTAAATCTTACAGGTGGATTAGTTTTTTCAGGAAGAGTTCTTTTGGAATTACCACTTAAAGGTTTAAGTCGTGAAGAAGCTTATAAGATTGTCCAAAGAAATGCAATGAAAGTTTGGAATGATTTACAAGATGGAAAATCTGCTCTCAATGAAAAAAATGAAAGTTTATTTTTAATTGCTCTTTTAAATGATAAAGATTTAAGATCAAAACTCAATGAAGAAGATATTAGAAAATGTTTTGATTATTCTTATTACACAAAAAATATTGATGCAATTTTTGCAAGAACATTTAAATAATTTTAAAGGTTGATTATGAAAGTTATTAAAAGAAATGGACGCACCGAGGAATTAGATATCTCAAAAATTAAAAAATGTACTTCTGATGCTGTTAAAAATTTAGAAGGGGTAAATCTAAGCGAATTAGAACTTGATGCAAAAATTCAATTCCGCGATGGAATAACTACTGAGGAAATACAAAAAACTTTAATTAAAACAGCAGTAGATAAAATAGATATTGATTGTCCTAATTGGACTTTCGTTGCAGCTAGACTTTTTTTATTTGATCTTTATAAAAAAGTAAATGGCATGAATCGCTACAATCATTTAAGAGAATACTTTGAAAAAGGAGAAAAAGAAGGTAGAATCTTACTGGGACTTAAAGAAAAATATGATCTTGATGATTTAAATGATTATATAAAACCTGAAAGAGATATGCAATTTACTTATCTTGGTATTAAAACCCTTTATGATAGATATCTAATAAAAGATAGCAAAGGTATGCCTATAGAACTACCTCAACAAATGTTTATGGCTATTGCAATGTTTTTAGCTCAAAATGAATTTAATCCTACAGAATGGGCAAAGAAATTTTATGATCTTATTTCTAAATTTGAAGTAATGCTAGCTACTCCTACTCTTTCAAATGCTAGAACCACACGTCATCAACTTAGCTCTTGTTATATAGGAAGCACACCTGATAATATAGAAGGGATATTTGACTCTTATCAAGAAATGGCTTTGCTTTCTAAATTTGGTGGTGGTATAGGCTGGGATTGGTCTAAGGTACGTGCTATGGGTGGAAGCATAGATGGGCACAAAAATGCAGCTGGCGGAATCATACCTTTTTTAAAAATTACTAATGATATAGCAGTGGCGGTTGATCAACTAGGAACTAGAAAAGGAGCAATTGCAGTTTATATAGAACCTTGGCATATGGACATTAGCGATTTTATAGATTTACGCAAAAATTCTGGAGAAGAAAGAAGAAGAGCACATGAACTTTTTCCTGCATTATGGATTAACGATCTTTTTATGAAAAGAGTCAGAGCCAATGATAAATGGACTCTTTTTGATCCTGCTGATACTGCTGATTTATGTGATTTATATGGGGAAGAATTTGAAAAAAGATATGAAGAATATGAAAAAGATGAAAGCATTGTTAAAGAAATCATAGAAGCAAAAGAACTTTGGAAAAAAATATTACTTAATTATTTTGAAACAGGTATGCCTTTTTTATGTTTTAAAGATAATGCCAATAAAGCCAACCCAAATGCGCACTCAGGTATTATTAGAAGTTCAAATTTATGTACAGAAATCTTTCAAAACACTGAACCAAACTATTATCAAATTAAAGTTGTTTTCGAAAATGGTAAAGAAAAATATTTTCATGAAGAAGAAATAGTTACTGTCAATGGAAATTATCAAAAACCGGCTAAAAAAATAAGTACTTTAGATAACATAGATGGTGATAAAGTTTATATAGTTGAAAAATTTAAAAATGATGGCAAAACAGCAGTTTGTAATCTAGCAAGTATAAATTTAAGTAAAGTTTATACACAAGAAGATATAAAACGTGTTGTTCCAACTGCTATAAGAATGCTTGATAATGTAATTGATCTTAATTTTTATCCACATAGAAAAGTAAAAGATACAAATTTAAAATCTCGTGCCATAGGACTTGGAGTAATGGGAGAAGCTCAAATGCTCGCAGAGGCTAAAATTTATTGGGGAAGTGATGAGCATTTCAATAAAATTGATGAAATAATGGAACAAATTAGTTATGAAGCAATTAATACAAGTTCAAATTTGGCCATAGAAAAAGGAGTTTATCCTGAATTTAAAGGATCAAATTGGAGTAAAGGAATTTTTCCAATAGATCTAGCAAATCCAAAAGCCAAAGCTTTAACACTAAAAGAAGGATTATTTGATCAAAGTATGTGTAATTGGGATAAATTGAGAGAAAAAGTTAAAAAAGATGGTATGAGAAATGGATATTTAATGGCTATTGCTCCTACTTCTTCAATCTCTATTCTAGTAGGAACAACGCAAACTATAGAACCTGTTTATAAAAGAAAATGGTTTGAGCAAAATTTAAGCGGGATGATACCTGTAGTTGTTCCAAATTTAAATTTAGAAACTTGGCAATATTATACTCCAGCTTATGAACTTGATCAAAAAATTCTAGTAAAAGCTGCTGCTATACGAGGAAAATGGATAGATCAAGGACAAAGTCTTAATATATTCTTGTCTCTTGATAAAGCAAGTGGTGGATATCTTAATGAAATTTATCAATTAGCTTGGGAATTAGGGATTAAATCAACTTATTATCTAAGAAGTGAAAGCCCTGACAGTGAAAAAGTTAATGTTGCAGATAGAAGCATAGAGTGCGAAGGTTGTCAATAATGGCTTAAAGCCATTATTGTTCTGATGAGCAAGTAGCATTGAAGTCTTGCATAGCATCATTATTAATATCTTTCATAGGATAATTGCAACTTATTCTAATCTTTCCTTTAGCATCTTCCATATTTTGATCAGCAAAAGCATTAAATATAAAAATACTTGATAAAACTAAAAAAGAAATTAAAAATTTCATTTTATTCTCCTTATTATGTATTAAGTGTTATTTATATTATAAAATTAATTTTTATAATTTATGTAGTTTTAATTATTTAAACTATCATAATAGTTACCAAATGAAACATACTAATATTTGATTTATTTACTATTCATTCAAAAGTTAACACATATTTTAAAAAGCTCTAAGCTTTTTTTTTGTATCTTTATTATTTTTAAAAATCAAAAGGATGAAAATGTTAAATTCTATACAATTAAAAAACGAGATAAAAAATGTATAAAAATAACTCACTTGCGGAACTAACTTTTAGAGGAATGCTTCTAGGAAGTATTTTAACCATTATTTTTACAGCTTCTAATGTTTATTTAGGTCTTAAAGTAGGACTTACTTTTTCATCTTCAATTCCCGCTGTAGTAATATCTATGGCAGTATTAAGTTTTTTTAAAAATTCAAATATTTTAGAAAATAATATGGTTCAAACTCAAGCTTCTGCAGCCGGAACTTTATCTTCTGTTATATTTGTTATACCTGGGCTTTTTATGTGTGGTTATTGGACCGAATTTCCACTTTGGCAAACTTTTTTAATTTGTCTTTGCGGAGGAGGTTTAGGAGTTTTATTTACCATACCTTTAAGAAGAGCTATGGTAACTAAAAGCAAACTAGTATATCCGGAAGGAAGAGCAGCAGCTGAAATTTTAAAAGTAGTCAATCAAGATCAAAGCAATAAAAAAAGTAAAAACGGTGTAAAAGAAATAATTTCAGGTTCTTTTATTGCAGCTTTTGTTAGTCTTTTAAGTAGTGGTTTTAAGATATTAGCTACTGAAAGTAATTTTTCATTTATATGGAATAAAATGGCTTTTGGTTTTTCTACTGGTTATTCTTTAGCACTTTTAGGGGCTGGATACCTTGTAGGACTAGCAGGGGCATTGGCACTTTTTTTAGGAATGTTTTTAGCTTGGGGAGTTTTTACGCCTTATCTTTCAAATTTAGATTTCGATAGTGCTAAAAGTGCAACAGAATTGGCTACAAGTGTTTGGTCAGCAAAAGTAAGACTTATAGGAACAGGAGCTATAGCAATAGCCGCACTTTGGACTTTAATAGAACTTTTAGATCCTGTAATAAAAGGATTAAAAGAAATTATCAAAAACACCAAAATTTCTAATACTCAAAGCCTTGATCCTAAAGATACTGATCTCTCTTTAAAAAGTATTTTTATCCTATTTATTCTTATGACTATAGGACTTTTTATTGCTTTTTATAATTTCGTAACTGATGCAAATTTAAGTCTTTCAAATCATATTATTTTTGCTATATCTGGAACTTTAATTGCAATCTTGATTGGATTTTTTGTAGCAGCAGCTTGTGGTTATATGGCAGGACTTGTAGGATCTTCATCTAGCCCTATTTCAGGAATTGGACTTATAGGTATAATTGTTTCTTCTTTGGTAATTTTATTTTTAGGATCACAAGAGAAAATTTTTGCAGATGCATCATTATCTAAATTTGCTATTGCTTTAGCTATTTTTACAACTAGTGCGATTTTAGCAACAGCTGCTATATCAAACGATAACTTACAAGATCTAAAAACAGGACATTTGGTTGGAGCTACTCCTTGGAAACAACAAGTTTCTTTACTTATAGGATGTATATTTGGGGCTTTAGCTATAGTTCCTGTGTTAAATTTATTATATCAAGCTTATGGTTTTAAAGGTGCTATGCCAAGACCTGATATGGATATTTCTGCTGCTTTAGCTGCTCCTCAAGCTAATTTAATGAGTACAATAGCACAAGGAATTTTTAATCATAATATAGCGTGGAATTACATTATATTTGGAGCTTTAATTGGTGTTGCTATTATAATTATTGATAAAATTTTAAAAAAATATCAAAAATCTCTACCTCCTTTAGCAGTAGGTATAGGTATTTATCTGCCCCCAGAAGCAATCATACCACTTATAGTAGGTGGGATTTTAAATTATTATGTAATGAAATATCTTAAGAAAAAATATGCACACAATTCTCACAAAGAAGAAAAAATTGCAAAATGCGAGCAAAAAGGAATTTTATTTGCTTCAGGACTTATAGTTGGAGAAAGTATTTTTGGAGTTATCATAGCAGGTATTACAGTTTTTTCTGTAAGCAATCAAGGAAGCGAAGAACCTTTGGCTCTGAATTTAGGTTTCACAGATAATGGAATTTTAGCATCTATTGTTTTTATAGCTGTTATGTTATATTTTGTAAAACGTATAGTAAAAAAGGACTAAGATGGAAAATCTTCACGCTTTAATGCTTGGAATCATAGAAGGTTTAACCGAATTTTTACCTATATCTTCAACAGGACATATGATTTTAGGAACTACTATTTTAGGATTAGAGCAAAATGAATTTTTAAGAAGTTTTTTAATTATAATTCAACTTGGTTCTATCCTTGCTGTTTTATTTGTATTTTGGAATAACCTTTTTCAAAATATTAAACTATGGGTTAAACTTGCTGTAGGATTTTTTCCTACTGGAGTTATTGGATTTTTTCTTGCCAAGCATTTAGATCTTTTGTTTAATGGCTATGTAGTTGTCATAATGCTAATACTTGGAGGTATAGTATTTATTATTATAGAAAGATTACATAAAAATAAAAATTATCAAATTAACTCCTTAGATGAAATATCTTTTAAACAAGCTTTTTGTATTGGGCTTTTTCAATCTTTAGCCATGATTCCTGGCACCTCAAGAAGTGGGGCAAGTATTATTGGGGGGCTTTTATTAGGATTTAATCGTAAAATCGCAGCTGAATTTAGTTTTTTACTTGCAATTCCAACCATGATCATAGCTACAGCTTATAGTATTTACAAAGAACCTCACATTTTTAACACTAATGAGACTTTAATTCCTTTAGTTATAGGATTTATAACAGCGTTTTTTGTTGCTATTTTTGTTATAAAAATCTTTTTGAAATTTATTTCAAAATTTAGTTTTATTTCTTTTGGAATTTATAGAATTTTTTTAGGATTTATATTTTTATATTTATATTATTTTGGAATTTTAGATGCTCAAAGCCATTTCTAATTTTTTAAAAATAAACTTAATTTTAAAAAATATTAAGCTTTATAAAGTTAAAATTAAGTTTTTAATCAAAACTTACAGAGTAAGTAAGCAAAGGCAATAAATGGAACAAGAAATCATCGCTTTTTTACAACAGGATAAAATCATTGATACACAAAGTACAAATTGCAAAGATTTAAAAGCTATATATTTTGATAATTCTAATGAAAGTTTAGAAGTAATACGTCACTCTTGTGCACATTTAATGGCTCAAGCGATTAAAAGTCTATATCCTGAAGCTAAATTTTTCGTAGGACCTGTAATAGAAGATGGTTTTTATTATGATTTTCGCGTAGAAAATAAAATCAGTGAAGAAGATTTGATAAAAATAGAAAATAAAATGAAAGAACTAGCAAATTTAAAGCTAGATATTACAAAATATGAAATCTCTAAAAAAGAAGCTTTAATTAAATTTAAAGATGATGATCTTAAACAAGAAGTTTTATCAAAAATTCCAAATGAAATTGTAAGTATTTATAAACAGGGCGAATTCGAAGATCTATGTCGTGGTCCTCATTTGCCAAATACTAAATTTCTTAAATTCTTTAAATTAACAAGAATCGCAGGGGCTTATTTAGGTGGCGATGAAAAAAAAGAAATGCTAACACGCATTTATGGAACTGCTTTTGCAGATAAAGAAAGCTTAAAAGAATATTTGCATATTATAGAAGAAGCTAAAAAAAGAGATCATAGAAAACTAGGAAGCGAACTTAAACTTTTTACTTTTGATGATGAAATAGGTGGAGGGCTTCCTATTTGGCTTAGTAATGGAGCAAGACTTAGAAGCAAATTAGAACAAATACTTTATAAAGCTCATCGTTTAAGAGGATATGAACCTGTGCGTGGTCCTGAACTTTTAAAAGCAGATGCTTGGAAAATTAGCGGACATTATGATAATTATAAAGAAAATATGTATTTTACTCAAATTGATGAACAAGAATATGGAATAAAACCTATGAATTGTGTAGGACATATTAAAGTTTATCAAAGTGAAGTTAGAAGCTATAGAGATTTGCCTTTAAAATTTTTTGAATATGGCGTTGTACATCGTCATGAAAAAAGCGGGGTTTTACACGGATTATTAAGAGTTAGAGAATTTACTCAAGATGATGCACATATTTTTTGTATGCCAAGCCAAATCAAAGAACAAGTACTTGAAATTTTAAATTTTGTTGATAAGCTAATGCAACTCTTTAATTTTTCTTATGAAATGGAAATTTCAACCAAGCCTGAAAAAGCTATCGGTGATGATGAAATTTGGGAAATCGCAACAAAAGCTTTAAAAGAAGCTTTAGATGAACAAGGTTTAAAATACAATATCGATGAAGGTGGCGGAGCATTCTATGGTCCAAAAATTGATATTAAAATTACTGATGCCTTAAAAAGAAAATGGCAATGTGGAACCATACAAGTAGATTTTAATCTACCTAATCGTTTTAAATTAGAATATACAAATCACGAAAATGAGAAAAAACAGCCCGTAATGCTTCATCGTGCAATTTTAGGATCTTTTGAAAGATTTATAGGAATTTTAACCGAACATTGTGGAGGAGAATTCCCATTTTTCATAGCACCAACTGCAGTAGGTATAATACCAATTTCAGATAATCACAAAACTTATGCTAAAGAAATTTATAAAATGCTTTTAGAATTAGGTATAGATAGTGAAATTTATGAAAAAAATGAAAGTTTAAGTAAAAAAATTCGCACTGCTGAGAAACAAAAATTACCAATGATTTTAGTTTTAGGAGATGATGAGGTCTCAAAAAGAAGTGTTGCTCTAAGAGATAGAAGAACCAAAGAACAAAAGAATTTAAGTTTAGATGAATTTATAAATTTAATCAAGGAGAAAATAAGTGAGGTATATTTTTGAGTAAAGAAAAAGAAATATTGCTCAATGATGAGATAAGAGCAGATGAAATAAGATGTATAGGTGATGATGGAAAAGTTTATGGGATAATTAGTAGCGATGAAGCCTTAGAAATAGCAAATCGCTTAGGGCTTGATCTTGTTATGATAGCTCCGGATGCAAAACCACCAGTTTGCAAAATAATGGATTTTGGAAAATTTCGTTATCAACAAGAAAAAAAACAAAAAGAAGCAAAGAAAAAACAAAAAATTATTGATATAAAAGAAATTAAACTTTCAGTAAAAATCGCTCAAAATGATATTAATTATAAAGTTAAACATGCTCTTGAGTTTTTATCACAAGGAAAACATGTAAGATTTCGTGTATTTTTAAAAGGACGTGAGATGTCAAGTCCCGAAGCTGGTATTACTCTACTTGAAAAAATTTGGACTATGGTAGAAAATGTAGCTAACCGCGATAAAGAGCCAAATTTTGAAGGTCGTTATGTAAATATGCTTGTAACACCAAAGAAATCTTAATGGTTTTTTAAATGCCAAGAAAAAATTTAATAGAAAATAAAAATCAACATAAAGCAAAGAATTTACATTCAAAAAAAGATGACTTAAATATAGACTTAGCTATGCAAAAAACTAAAGAATATTTAGAAAAAAATTTTCATTAAATAGATATGAAAGCGGGTTGCGAATTTTATAGATGGTAAATATTATTTTGAAATAGAGAAAAAAATAGAAATTTCTTTTAATTAATAATATTAAATCAACAAAAATTCGCGTCCAATTTGATATGAATTTTATAGATAATACTATAAAACCAGATGGTGGAGTATTATTTTTAAGAAAAAAAGATGATGAGAATTATAAAAAAGTTCTATTGATTACAGATGCTAAAAGACAAGGAGCTAATGATACTAGAAAAAAGAAGGCAAAAGCAAACAAGTTGCTGGAAATGCTATAGAAAGACTAGGAAAAAATTTAACAGGTATTAAAGCTATGTTAAATCATGAAAAAATAACTCCTTTTGTATGTTTTGGCTGGAGATGTGATTTTGTAAGCAGTGAAAAATCCGTTTTAGCAAAATTAAATGTTTTAAATGAATTTTATTATCTAAATAAAACTTATATTTTTAAAGCAGATGGCAATAGTGATCATAATTATTTTTCTCCTGTTAGTATGTATTTTATAGAAAATAAGTGGGAAGTAAATGAAATGTTTGAAATTATGAAAGAAATTGCTAAAACATCTTTAAGGTATTATATCTTTTAATATGGCTACTGAAAACCCTAACTTTTTAAAAGAGCAAATCATTACTTATCTTGGTAATAAAAGAGCACTTTTAGGCTTTTTAGAACAAGGATTTAATTTTGCTAAAAAAGAATTAAAAAAAGATAAATTTAGCTTTTGTGATATCTTTAGTGGTTCAGGTATAGTCAGTCGTTTTGCAAAAGCACACTCAAATTTTATTATAGCTAATGATTTAGAAAATTATTCAAGAATTATTAATGAATGCTATCTTAGCAATAAAGATGAAAATTTAAATAAAACTATAAAAAAATATCATAAAAATCTAACTCAAAACTTAAGACTTCAAAAAGGCTTTATTAGTAAGCTTTATGCTCCAAAAGATGAAAATTTTATCCAAAAAGATGAAAGAGTTTTTTATACTATTAAAAATGCAATGTATTTAGATACTTTAAGAGCAAAAATTGATAATGATATTCCAAAAGAATTTAGACATTTTTTTATAGCACCTTTAATCTATGAAGCAAGTGTTCATTCTAATACAAGTGGAGTTTTTAAGGGTTTTTATAAAGGAAAAAATGGTATAGGAAAATTTGGAGGAGAAGCTGGCAATGCTTTAAAACGTATTAAAGGTGAAATAGAACTTAAAATGCCTATTTTTTCAAATTTTTCTTGTGAATTTAAAGTTATACAAAAAGATGCAAATATACTTGCAAAAGAACTTGATAATATAGATGTAATTTATCTTGATCCCCCTTATAA
>NZ_JAENKR010000179.1:0-973 GCF_016598965.1 Campylobacter sp. TTU-622 | reverse complement strand
ATACTAATATGACCCCTAGTTTTATAGTAGAACATATCCAAGATAAAGACTTTGCAAAAAGAATTTTCAGTGCAATTTTTCAAAATTCACTCGCAATGTTTGAAGATTTAAAAATTATCGATAATGAAGAATGGATAAAAGAATTTATAATTTCTCAAAACCAAAGATTAGGTTATCATAAAAGATTTTATTATGAAGAAAGGCTTGATAAACTTATCGCACACTATGGGATAAAAAATGCAGGAAAAAGAAGAAAAATATACACAGTTGTATAAAACACAAGATATAATTCTTGATTTAGTTGCAAAAGAAAATTTAGATTTTTATCTTACAGGTGGAACAGCCTTGCAAAGATTTCACTATAATCAATTTAGATTTTCTGATGATTTAGATTTTTTCTTGATTAACAATGGAATTAAAAACCATACTCCAAAAGAATTTAATGATTTTACAAATATATTAAAAGATAATAATATAGATTTTGAAATAAAAGTTTCAAATCAATATTTTACTCAACTTTATATTAAAGAAAATAATCTCAAAATTGACTTGGTTAATGATTATGTATTTCACGAAAAAAACGATTATGTAAAACTCGAAAATGGTTTGTTTATAGATAGCATACAAAATATCTTTGTTAATAAGTTAGAAACTTCACTTTCCAGAGATGAACCAAGAGATTTGTTTGATATTTATACTATTTTGACAAATAATAAAATGGATATTGAAAAAAGTTTTGATATTTTAATTAAAAAAACTAATATAGATCCAAAAGATATTATCAGCCACTTAAAAAATATTGATTTTAATAGAATTAATTATGAAGAAATTAATGCTAAAAATAATATAATTTTAAAAGATTTTTTACAAAATTTTCATAAAACCATTGATGAAAATTTTAATTCTTATAACAAAAAACAAGCAATCGATAAAGACATTTCAAATTTAAAAAAAAATTTACAATATTATATTG
>NZ_JAENKR010000178.1:0-985 GCF_016598965.1 Campylobacter sp. TTU-622 | reverse complement strand
ACTTAAAACCTAACCTTTCAAAATAAAATATTTTCTTTGCTTTTTAATATTTTGTTTTGTGTTTAAATTCTTTGAAATTAAAACAAATTATTAAAATGCAAATGCAAGAAGTGATTGAAAAGCTAAAAGATATACTTGCAAGTGAAGGTAAGCGTGAATTAAAAACAAAAGATATAGCACAAGAATTAGGAATCAATCCTGATACTTTTAATTCTATGAAATTTAGAAACTCTATTCCTTATCCATAAATACTAAACTTCTTGCAAGAAAAAAATATAAGTATAAATTATTTCTTTTATAAAAACTCTCCTAAAGTTCAATTAGAAAGTGAAAATAAATATAAGATTTTAAAATTTTATAAAACAAATGTAAGTTTGGGTGGAGGTGGAATTAATGATTTAATTGATAGTTCTAAATTTATCATAGATAAAAAACTATTAAGCTTTTTTAGAAGTAAAATTGTAAGTTTATTACTTGTTATGGAGAGAGTATGGAATCACTAATTAAAGATAGAAGTTATTTATAAGCTTTTAAAGAAAAGAGCTTAAAAATAAAAGCATTTGTGTGATTAACACAAGAGATGGACTTTTTATCAAACAAGTTTTCAAACAAGATAATGGAGTAATGCTTCATTCTTTAAATCCTTTATATAAAGACATTTTTTATAAAATGGAATTTGTATTTGTATGATTAGAATAATTCTTAACTTAAAATATTTTTAAGTTAAGAATTATTTATTTATTATTGATTAGAAAAATTAGATAAAATACAAGCAAGAATATAAGATAAAGTATTTTATTTATATGCTTATATATGAATAACTTTCATAATGATTACAAGTTTATAAAATTTGCAATTTAAATAATTGTGATAAATACAATTTTATAATTTTCTAGTCTATATATTCTATCAAAGTATCTGTTTAATTTTACATCATCAAAACTTTAGTACTTAAGATAATTTTCATTGGTTATTTAATGATTTT
>NZ_JAENKR010000177.1:0-1006 GCF_016598965.1 Campylobacter sp. TTU-622 | reverse complement strand
ATTTTGGGACTTTTTGGTGGATAGTAGCTTTTGTATTTTCTTTTATAGTTATTTTAGGTATAAATGTTATCTATCCTATTTTGATTGCACCTTTGTTTAATAAAATGCAAAAACTTAACGATGAAAATTTATTAAATAAGATTACAAATTTAATGCATAAATGCGGTTTTAGTGCTAATGGAATTTATGTAATTGATGCAAGCAAAAGAGATAAGCGTTTAAATGCTTATTTTGGAGGTCTTTTTAAAAGTAAAAGAGTTGTTTTATTTGATACGCTTTTAAAAGCTTTAAATCAAAAAGAATTATTAGCTGTTTTGGGGCACGAACTAGGGCACTTTGTGCATAAAGATATAATTAAATCTTTATTTATGAATGCTTTAGTAATGTTTGTTCTATTTTTTCTTTTTGCTAATTTACCAGATTTTGTTTATGAAGAGAGTCATTTAACAGAAATTAATGCTGGAGTATTTGTGCTTTTATTGCTTTTTGGAAATGTTTTTAGCTTTATTATCGCTCCTTTGATTAATTTATTGAGTAGAAATAATGAATTTAAAGCCGATCAATATGGTGCTAAAATGACTTCAAAAGAGGACATGAAAAGTGCTTTAATTACACTTGCAAAAGAAAATAAAGCTTTTGTAAAATCAAGCCCTATTTATACTTTTTTTCATTTAAGTCATCCAAGTATTAGTGATAGACTTAAGGCTTTAAATTGAGGATAAAGCAAGCATTAAATTTAGCCAAAGAATCCTTAAAAGATCACAAAAATGAAGCTGTTTTCATTTTATGCGAATATTTAAAAAAAGATAAAATTTGGCTTTATTTAAATGAAGAATTAGAATTTGATGAAAAACCTTATTTTGATTTGATTTCTCGTTTTAAAAAAGGAGAGCCTTTTGAATATATTTTTAAAAAGGCTTATTTTTATAATTTAGAATTTTATGTAGAAAATGGAGTATTAATCCCAAGATATGATAGCGAGATTTTACTTGTAAAGCTTATTGAC
>NZ_JAENKR010000176.1:0-1016 GCF_016598965.1 Campylobacter sp. TTU-622 | reverse complement strand
GATATTATACTTCAAGCTTATGATGCTGGTTGTGATTTTTTAATAGTTGATACTCCAAGTGATTTTTATATGCTTGATTCTTGTTCTAAGAAGTTAATGCAAATAAGTGGTAGAGAATTTGATGATTTTTATATTTTAAGTCATTATGAATTTTTTGCTCTTATGGCTGGTATTAAGATGGAATCTTTGAAAAACCATTCTTTACAGGTTACTTTAATATGAAAATTTCTCTTGAATGTAAAGATCTTATTATAGAAAAAGCTTTAGAGCTTTTTTTAAAAGATTATTTGGTTATGAAAAAAGATTGTGATTTTATTATTTGCGATGAAAAAATTCCAAGTTCTAAACCTCTGTTTATCATTAGCGAGAATTCTCCTTTTTTAACTATCCCTTTTAGTAAAGAGGAGCTTTTTGCTTCTTTAAAAGAATTTGATGAGGCATTAAAACTTGCAGCACAAAAAATTGCAGATGAACAAAGAAGAATTTTAGAAGCTAAAATTGATTCAATAGCTAATGAATTTAAAAAAAGTTATCAATTAGAAATTGATAAATCTATTATAAATTTAAAAAATAAGTTAATCCAAGTTTTAAATGATGGATAGTATTTATTTAAAAAAAGGAAATTTCAAAATAAAAAATTCTAAAAAACTTTATACTCTCATTGAGAGTGGTAAATTTAAAGGTAAAAAAATTCTTTTACCAAGTTTTGATACTACAAGAAGCACAAAAAGCATAGTAAAAGCTTGTGTATTTAATGTTTTAAGAGATATTTTAAGAGAAAAAATTTTTATAGAAGTTTTTGGAGGAAGTGCTTTAATGGCTGCTGAAGCCTTAAGCAATGAAGCTTTAAAAGCTTATGCTATAGAACTTGATAATAAAGCTTATCAAATAGCTTTACAAAATGCTAAAAATATAAGTAATGAAATGATAATTTTGCAAGGTGATAGTTTTAAAATTTTACCGCGCTTGGTTTGTGATTTAAATAAAGAAGAATTAATACTTTATTTTGATCCTCC
>NZ_JAENKR010000175.1:0-1025 GCF_016598965.1 Campylobacter sp. TTU-622 | reverse complement strand
ATTATTATCACAGGAATGAGTTTGGGAATTTATGGTCTTATTATGCAACAAATTACTCAAAATAAATTTGTTTCACCAACTACCGCTGGAACTATGGATTGTGCAAGATTTGGAATTTTGATTTCATTAATATTTTTTCATACTTATTCTTTTTTATTTCAAACTTTAATAGCTTGTATTTTTACTATGCTTGGAAGTTTTGTTTTTATACAAATTTTAAGAAAAATAAAATTTAAAGATAGTATTTTTATTCCTCTTGTAGGTTTAATGTTTGGTGGAATTATTAGTTCTTTAACAACATTTTTTGCCTATAGTTTAAATTATATTCAAAATATTCAAGGTTGGTTACAAGGAAGTTTTGCCAATGTTATGCAAGGAAACTATGAGTTAATTTATATAAGTTTGCCTTTATTGATAATTGCGTATATATTTGCTAATAAAATTACTATTGTGGGTATGGGAAAGGAAGTATGTATTAATCTAGGCGTTTCTTATAATTTTATTCTTAGTGTAGGTTTATTTATCGTTTCAGTTATTACTTCAGTAATCGTTTTAACTGTTGGAGTTATACCTTTTTTAGGTCTTATTATACCTAATATTATTTCTATTTATAAAGGAGATAATCTTAAAAAAAATCTTAGCTATATTGCATTAAGTGGAGCTTTGTTTTTACTTATATGTGATATTTTTGCAAGAATAATTATTTTTCCTTTTGAAATGCCAATTAGTATAGTAGCTGGAGCTCTTGGATCTTTGATATTTATTTGGATTTTATTAAAGAGAAAAAATGATTAAAAAAATATATTTTTTAATTTTTATTACTTTACTTAGCGTAGGTATTTATTTATTTAGTTTTATGGGAGAATTTAACGACTATGCTTTAAAAAATCGTAGTTTGCAAGTTATTTCGATTATCATTGTTGGTATATGTATTGCTGTTTCAAGTATTATTTTTCAAACCATTAGTAATAATAAAATTCTTACACCAAGCATTATAGGACTTGATTCTTTATATACGCTTTTAC
>NZ_JAENKR010000174.1:0-1031 GCF_016598965.1 Campylobacter sp. TTU-622 | reverse complement strand
TTAATTTTTACTATTTCTTGAACATTTTTATAATTAAGTCCGTGCCCTGCAGCAACTTTTAAGCCTAGTTCTTTTGCCTTTAAAGCACAAAGAGAAATAGCATTTAATTCTTCTTTTAATTTTTGCTCTAAAATTTTAGGGTTTAAATCAAGTTCTTTAATTTTATATGGAGTTTTTAAAATATTGCTAAAAATTGCATTGTATAAATTAGCATATAATCCTGTGTGAAGTTCTATAAAATCAACTTTTAATGAAAAAGCTTTTTGGATATTTTTTAAATTAGGATCTATAAATAAAGAAATTTCAATATCTGCTTGTTTTAATTTTTCTATACTAGAAATTAAATTTTTATGATCCAAGCAAAGCCCACCTTCTGTGGTGAGTTCTTCTCTTTTTTCTGGAACTAAGGTAACGCGTTTTGGTTTTAAAGTACAAGCAAGATCAAGAATTTCATTATTTAAAGCACATTCTAAATTAATAGGATTTTTACAATGTTTGATTAAATCTTTTAAATCTTTTTCATTAGTGTGGCGTCTATCTTCTCTTACGTGAATAGTAATTTGATCGCAAAAATGACAAGCAAATAAAGCTGCTTCTAAAAGATTTGGATCATTTACTTTTCTAGCTTCTCTTAAAACAGCTATATGATCAATATTTACCCCTAAAAGCATAGTATTCCTCCATTTTTTAATTATATTGTTATTCAAGTTTTTTGAAATTCAAAAAAGTGAAATTTATCATTAAAATTGAAAAAAAGGTATTTAGCTTGTTGTAAAAAATTTTCATAACTTTTAATACTTTTATTTTGAGTGTATTTTAATAATTTCTCAAAACCAAAGTGCAATAAAGCTTCTTTTTGTTTTTCAAAGGAAAGAATTTTAAAATTATAAAAATTACAAAGTTGTTGTAAATGAGTAAAATTAACATCATAAGTAAGATCGCTTTTGCCAAAAAAATCTTGCAAATTACTTGTAAAAGGATCAAAAATTTTATGATTTTGATAGATTCTTAGACTTAAAGAATTTGGATTT
>NZ_JAENKR010000173.1:0-1039 GCF_016598965.1 Campylobacter sp. TTU-622 | reverse complement strand
ACTATATCTAATGTTTTATTAAAGCTTCTAACTCCTTGAGAAAAAGAAATTAAAACATTAAGTAAAATATCAGATTTTAAACATATTTTTTCTTTTCTTTCTTCTATAAATTGACAATGAATATATTTATTTGACTTAACATCATTATCAAATAATACTAAAGCTTTTGCATATTTTGGTATAGAATTTACTCTTTCTCCGCCTTCAAAATTTATAATTTTTCCTTTATTTTCTTTAATAAAACGAGCCATTTCCTTTATGGAGCTTTTTGGATTATCAATAATATCAATGCCAGAATGACCCCCATTAAAATTTATTGCACTTAGTTCATAAACTTTTCCAAAATATTCTTTTGTTTCATATTCTAAAAAAGCTTCAATATCCACTCCGCCAGCACAACCTATAATGATTTCATTCTCATTTTCGTGATCTAGATTTAAAAGCATTTTAGAATGAAGTTTATGTTCTAAATCATTAACCCCCATAAGTCCAACTTCTTCATTATTAGTAAAAAGACATTCTAAATTTGAAAATTTTTGCATTGCTTCTAGCATTATAGCTATCCCGATGCCATTATCAGCTCCTAAAGATGAATCTTTAGCTTTTAAATAACCATTATCTTCATAAACTTCTATTTTTGGGGCATTTCCCATACAGACCATATCATAATGACTTTGTAAACAAATTTTAGGATTGCCTTTGATGCAGTGAATATTACCAGCTAAATCAATATTTACTTTAAAGTTTTTTTCTTTGGCATAAGCATTTAAAAAATCTCTCATTTGATTTGTTTCATAGCTACAATGCGGTATTTCACATAATTTTTTAAAATTTTTTATGATATTTTGCATTTTAACTCCTTTTGTTAGATAAAATTATACATAATTTTTATTTTTTGAGTTTAAAATGAGATTAAATATTGAAAAAATATTAAATTTAAGAAAAATTTTAAGTGATCCTAAGAAATTTTTTTCTTTTTTAATTTTGATATTTATATTAATTTTTATAGAGAGTTTTATAGCGCAAACAAAATCTTTTG
>NZ_JAENKR010000172.1:0-1054 GCF_016598965.1 Campylobacter sp. TTU-622 | reverse complement strand
TTATTCTTTAACATTAAAAGCTAGAAAGTAGTTTAATAATTAAATTTATTTATTACTCATATTAATTCACTAAAGAGCTTTTGCTCTTTAGTTATTAAAATCTCTTTTTCTTTACATCATCAAGTATATTACTTGCTATATCACTTACTGTATTAGAAATAAGTGCTGATTCATTTGCAATCTCAACATTATCTTTAGTAGTTTGATCTATGTGAGCTACACTTTCATTGATTTGAGTAATACCTGTAGTTTGTTCTTTTATAGATTCAGCCATATCATTAATAGATTGAACAAGTAAATTAGTATTAGCTTCTATTTCACTTAGAGATTTTTGAGTTCTCTCTGCTAGTTTTCTAACTTCATCAGCAACAACAGCAAATCCACGTCCATGTTCTCCTGCACGTGCAGCTTCAATAGCAGCATTTAAAGCTAAAAGATTGATTTGATCTGCAATATCACCTATTATACTTGTTACATTTTTAATTTCTTCACTTTGAGTAATAACATCACTTGTTTTTTGAGAAACATTTTGCATAGAAGAAGTGATTTGTTCTAATGCTGCTGCTGTTTCTTCTAGTGAAGCTGCTTGAGAATTTGAAGAATTAGTTAAAGATTGAACTGCAGTTTGAAGTTTTCCACTCTCATCTGCTAATGAATTTGCAAAGTCAGAACTTTGTTTTAACATTTTAATGATTTCTTGTCCTAATGCATTTGTAGTTACTTCAACAGCACCTTTAGCATCTTTAACTTCTGTTGTAAAATCTAAGGCTCTATAACTATTAAATACTCTTTGTATTTCATTCATATTAGAACCTATTTTTTCTTGTAAAACATCTAAAAGTTTATTAAGAACATTTTTAAGTTCAATTAATTGTGGATTTCTTGGATTAGCAGTAATTCTTGCAGTTAAATCTCCTTTTTCTACTACTTGAACAGTTGATACACTTTCTTTTACTGCTTGATTATCTTGTTCTAAACCTTGTTTAGTTTGAAGAATGTTTTCATTGATGGCATTAGATATTTGACCAAATTCATCATTTGTTTTTATATTAAT
>NZ_JAENKR010000171.1:0-1058 GCF_016598965.1 Campylobacter sp. TTU-622 | reverse complement strand
GAGCAGGTAAATGGGGAAGTGCTTTATATAGTGCTTTAAGTATAAATAATAAGTGTTATATAACTTCCTTGACTCCTAGAAATATACCAAATTTTATATCCATTAAAGAAGCTTTGAAATGCGAATATCTTATTTTTGCTCTTAGCGCTCAAGGAATTTCTTCTTGGCTTAAAGAAAATTTTATCAATCAAGGTCAAAAAATTTTAATTGCATCTAAAGGTATAGAAAATTCTACTTGTAAATTTCTAGATGATATTTTTTTAGAATTTGTTAATAAAGATCAACTTTGTGTTTTAAGTGGACCTTCTTTTGCCGCCGAAGTTATACAAAAACTTCCTTGTGCTTTAATGATTAATGGTTTTAATGAAAAAACTTGTAAAGAATTTGTTCAGTTTTTTCCTGATTTTATAAAAACTTACATTGACAATGATGTTAAGGGTGCTGAAATTTGTGGTGCTTATAAAAATGTTTTAGCTATTGCAAGTGGAATATGCGATGGTTTAAAACTTGGCAATAATGCTAGAGCTTCTTTAATTGCTAGGGGATTAATTGAAATGCATCGTTTTGGTAAGTTTTTTAAGGCTAAGGAAGAAACTTTTTTAGGGCTTAGTGGAGCAGGAGATTTATTTTTAAGTGCTTCAAGCAATCTTTCAAGAAATTATCGCGTAGGATTAATGTTAGCACAAAATAAAAATATAGAAGAAATTCAAATGGAACTTAAAGAAGTAGCAGAAGGTATAGCTACTTCATATGCTATAAAAAAAATAGCTCAAAAAAATGAGATTTATATCCCTATAGTAAATGAACTTGTTAGTATTTTAGAGGGCAATACATTAAGCGAATCTGTGCAAAAATTACTTAAACAAAATAATTTCAATAAGGAAGGGTAATGATTATTAAAAATGCTAAACTTTATGGAGAAGTTTTTAAGGATATTAGAATTGAAAAAGGTAAAATAGCGCAAATTGCAGACAATATAAAAGATGATGATAAAATTATAGATGCACAAAATCTCACATTACTACCTTCTTTTATTGATCTTTGTATTACTTTAAAAG
>NZ_JAENKR010000170.1:0-1059 GCF_016598965.1 Campylobacter sp. TTU-622 | reverse complement strand
CTAATATTCCCTGGATAATCATAATCAAGTAGCGCTTCTTTTGCTTCTTTGGAAAATTTTTTATTTTTAAAGTCGTATTCTTTACAGGTATCTTCTAAAATTTTCTTAGCAATATCAAGTATTTCTTCTTTTCTTTCTCTTAAAGGCGGAATATTGATAGGAATAGTATTTAAACGATAATATAAGTCAGATCTAAATTCTTCTTTTTGAATTTTTTCTTCTAAATTAGCATTGGTTGCACAAATTAATCTAATATCAATTTTAATACTCTTAGTTGATCCTAATCTTGTAATTTCTTTCTCTTGTAATGCTCTTAAAAGTTTTGCCTGAATTTCATAAGGCATTTCCCCAATTTCATCTAAAAAAAGCGTTCCGCCGTTAGCTGATTCAAAAAGTCCCATTTTTGATGAATTAGCATCAGTAAATGCTCCTTTTTCAAAGCCAAATAATTCGCTTTCAATCAAATTTGAAGGAATAGCAGCCATATTAATAGCTACAAAAGGCATATTTGATCTTTTGCTATTTTTGTGTATATATCTTGAAAAAACTTCTTTTCCAACTCCACTTTCTCCAAAAAGCATTATAGAAGCATCAGTTTTTGCCGCTTTTAAGCTTAAATCTAAAATTTTTTCTAATTTTTCAGAAGAGGCAAAAAAATCTTTAGTGTTATTATCTAAATTTTCTTTTTTTCTTGGATTTTTTTTTGTTTTTTCTTGAATAATTTTAGCTCTTTTTATAGCCTGAATTAATGTTTCAATATCAAAAGGTTTAGTTAAAAAGTCTTTTACACCAAGTCTTACTGATTCAATAGCACGATTTAATGTAGCATTACCTGTCATTATTATAAAATCATATTTATTTTGACAAGCTTTTATAAATTCAAGCCCATCCATACCAGGCATATTAATATCTGTAATAATTAAATCTACATTATCATCAAGTTTTTTTAAGGCTTCTGTAGCAGACTTATAAGATTTGATTGTAAATTCTTTATATTCAGCCAAAGCAATTTCAAGAGATTTGCGCATATTGATATCATCTTCGACTATAACCAAATTC
>NZ_JAENKR010000016.1:0-20877 GCF_016598965.1 Campylobacter sp. TTU-622 | reverse complement strand
CTCTTAATATAAATTCTTAAAGAGGGTTATTATAACAGTTCCACTTTTTATTATAACAGTTCCACTTTTTATCGAAAGAATAATTTAAAATACTTGATATATAAATATTTAAAGGCATCTATTTTAATAAAAAAAATAATAGTTTTTGTTAAAAACTATTTAAAAGCATTAAAAAATAGTTATTTCGATTTTAAAAATAAGCTTTTTTGATTATTATAACAGTTCCACTTTTTATTATAACAGTTCCACTTTTTATTATAACAGTTCCACTTTTTATTATAACAGTTCCACTTTTTATTATAACAGTTCCATCTATAGAAAAATAAGCTTTGTTAAACAAAAATTTATTGTCAAAAAAATAAGTATGATACGAAATAATGGATAAATAGGAATTTTGTATTATTATAACAGTTCCACTTATAAGAAAACAAGCCTTAAAATAGGCTTTTTAAAAAAAAATAATAAAAATTATTGACTTTTTTTAAAAAATAAAATACAATTCGATCATTAACTTTTTTTAAAGTTCGGAATAGCGATAAGGAATGACAGGTCCACACCTCCTGCCTTATTTGGCTTTGTGATGAGCGAGTCACATAGAAACAGGTTGTGATATAAACATTCGGTTAGCTCTTAGCCGATTAATTCCCTTCTAATTGCTGGGAAGCTCTGGTCGAGAACATTACGATGTGGAGATCAGACAGATTCGTAAGTCTGCTCGCAATTACGCTAAGAAACTATTCTTAGATAGGGTTGATATACCAAACTTTGATAGAAATATCATTGATCCATTTAGGATAGGTAAAAATTATCAACTTATGAGGTGGTCAGCAGCTAAGATTCTAAGTTTAAACATAATTTGAATTTATAGAGTTTGCTAAGTATTGTTTTGGCTTAAAAGAATACTCAAATTTTATATTTCAATAAAAAAAGATTTTCTTTAGAATTCTCTTAAGTCAAAACGATACCAAACTCACGAGTAAATTCTATAAATTCAAATTTGTTTTAATATGAATAAAGTTCAGAGACTATCGAAAGGGTATCATCTTTTTTTAGATGAGAGAACCAAGTAGAGTAGGTCATAAGCAAATATAATTTAAATCTTTTTTATCCCCATTTCATTCATTTTTTTATACCAAATCAATAAAATAAATAAGGAAATTTTATGGCAAAAAAAACTCAAAATGAAAATGTAAATAATAATACAAATAACAATGTTAATGAAGAAACTCAAAAGGCAAATACTTCAAATATAAATAAAAATCCAGAAGAAAAAAGAATGTCAAGATCAGAATTTATAAGAAAAAGAGTCGAAGATAAAAAAAAGGCTATTGACTTAAATACAAATGCTCAAGTATTTATCAGCGATTCTATAGCAGGAGCAGAGATTTTTTCTGCTTTGAGAATGCTTGATGCGATGGACTCAACCATAAGAAAGTTATGGGGCAATGGAGTTCAATCTGAAGATGCTGAAAAATGGATAAAAGAAATTACTTCAATTAAAGAAAATATTACTAATTTACAAGTTACAGGTAAAGAAATTTTGGTGAAAATTGGAAATGTAAGACATATTTCCAATAATGTTTTAAGAAGAACAATTCTTAAGGAAATTCAAGCAAAAAATGTTAAAACTGAGTAGTTTTTGAAATGGGGAAAATGATTTTATTATATTAAGATGACCCAAACGGAGGGGGCTGTCTTACAGTCAAGAGATAGTCCGTTCTTTAACGTGAGTTAAAGCTGCTAAAAGTGTTTTAACGCTTTTAGCGTACGCAAAGTTGCGATTTGCGTAGAACACAAAGTAATTTATACATGGGTATCAAATTAAACGATAAACCTCTTAGGTAGGTAAAAATCTTATTTTTTATTTTATCTTAGAGCGAAATATATTTTAATAAATTTTATTTTTAAAATTTTTAACTAACAAATATATTATTTTTATAATGTAATATCAATCCCTTTTTGGGGATTTCTTTTTTGTTTTATCAAAGCAAAAAGAATATCCCTATTAGGGTGTGTTCTCTTTTGTTTTTATAAGACAAAAGTCTTAAATAAATTTTTTTAAAGGAGAACACATGTTCAATCAAATTACAGTTGTAGGCAATATTTGCCAAGATATTAAGTTGAGTAAAACTAAAAGTGATGTGGCTTGTTCAAGCAATACTATTGCTAGCAGTCACAAATATCTTGTTAATGGTGTAATAAACGAAGAAGTTTGTTATTTAGACTTTGTTGTTTTTGGCAAAATAGCTGAAAATATGAATCAATACTTACATAAAGGCTCAAAAGTCTTTTTACAAGGAAGAATGGTTCAAAAAAAATATGTAGATCAAGAAGGAAAAAATAGAAATAAGTATGAGATTGTTGTTGAAACTATGAAGTTTTTAGACAACAAACCTGCTGATAATAATCAGTCTGGAAACCCTTGTAAAAATGTTCAAGCATCTCCTGATTCTGTGCAAACAGAATCTGTGCAACAACAAACTCCTGAAGTTAATAAACCTGCACAAGAAGGAGAAGGTTTTCCTTACTAATTTTTAAATATTAAACCCATAGAGGGATATTTTTATCCCACTATGGGATATTGATATCCCTTGACTTTTAACATTTTTTTGTGTTATAAGATAAGGAGAAGAAATGAAAAATTTTTTCAAAAAAATAGTGATATTTGCAAAAATACCTACAAAAGCAATTTTAAGATTCATGGAATCTATCGGAGTGGGATTGTTCGTAAATAGTCTTTATGGTCTTCAAATAGGAGATAGTAGAGCTTTTATCATTCTGATTGAAAGTTTGCTAATTTTAACGGTAGTTGCATTATCATCAATCTTTCTTAGAGATTAATCTTTTTTTTTGAAAAAAGGAGAAAAAATGGATGGTTATAATATAGCTATTTTAATTGGTGCTATCACTCTTGTTTTTGGCACATTAGTTTTAGTAGCTCATTATTTTAAAGATAAAGACACTAACAAAAGTAAAAGCTAATTTTTAGCTTTTATCTTAACCCCTATCCTATAGTTGGGAATAGAAATTTTTATTCCCACTATGGGTATATTAAATTTCTATTCCTTTTTTATTTAATTAAAAATATAAAAAAGGAAATACAATGAATACAAAAATTACAAATACTCAAAATCAAGCTATTAGCAATTCTTTTACAGAAGAAAAAATCAATCTGATTAAAAAACATTTTTTTCCTGCTAATACTAACATTACTGAAATGGAATATTGTCTAAATATTGCTAATAAATATAGTTTGGATCCGTTTTTAAAGCAGATATTTTTTGTGCCAAGAAGATCACAGGTTGAAATTAATGGCAAAAAAGAATGGGTTGATAAAATTGATCCTTTAGTAGGAAGAGATGGTTTTTTAGCTATTGCTCATAAAACAGGTAAATTTGGTGGAATTCGTTCTTATAGCGAAATTAAACAATTTCCAAAATTAAATAATGGAAAATGGGAATATTCTCAAGATTTAGTTGCTGTTTGTGAAGTCTATCGTACCGATAGCGATAAACCTTTTGTCGTAGAAGTTGCTTACAATGAATATGCACAAAAGAAATCATCAGGCGAAACTACTTCTTTTTGGTCCACTAAACCAGATACTATGTTAAAAAAGGTAGCAGAGTCTCAAGCACTTAGAAAAGCTTTCAATGTTAGTGGATTATATTCTGCTGAAGAAATGGGCGTTGGAATAACTGAAAGTAATACTATTATTATTGATACTGAAGTTGTAGAAAATAACGCACAAGAAGATAAAAAGAAAGTTAATTTTTCACAAGGTGCTACACAATCAAACGCTATAACTTTTAGCGAAGATGAAAGACAAGCTTTATTATTTTTAGGGCTTGAAGTAAAAAATCAAGATAACTGCTATTGGATTTCAGGTAACACTTACGGTGTAACCGATAAAATCAAAAAATTTGGTTATAAATTTGATCCTCAAAAGAAAGTTTGGTGGAAACAAATTGAAAATGTAGCTTGATTTATAAATTTTTAATAATAATTTCGTACTAATTTTTTTAAAGTCTAGTGCTAATTAAAAATCCTAGTTGGGATAGAAACTATCCCGCTAGGGATACTTCTATCCTTTTTTTTATTTAATTAAAAATATAAAAAAGGAAATACAATGAATACAAAAATTTTAGAAAATATGTTTGAAACGTTAATGGCAGGAAATCAAAGTATTATTAATCTAAGTGGTAGAAAATTATGCCTTAAATATGATGATCTTTTTGACCCATTTGTGATAATGATGGAGCTCCTAATTTCTTTAATTGTTTAAAACATTATGAAATAGGAGAAAGAGAATTAGATGGTTTAACTTGTAAAGATTTTGATAATCCTGATGTGGTAGATGATTATCTAAATAAAAAAAGTTATATCTGGATTAGAGTAGGGTGTTATATTCATAGTGGTATAGCCTTATATTCAGAAGTATGAGCATAGAACATCTGAATATGGTTGGGATTATGGTTGTGCAGGATATGCTTATTTTACTAAAGAGAAAATAAGAGAACTTTTTGGTGTGAAAAGAATAAGCAATAAACTAAAAAATAAAATATATAAGTATCTTGAACTATTTGTTAAAGAACTTAGTGAATATGTAGAAGGAAATATTTTTACACTTTATGTAGATGATTTACCTGAAGAAATATTTATCGGTTGCGATAAAGAAGAAATGCTTAAATCACTTAAACGTTTTGTTGCTTAATTGAATATAAATTTAAAAAAAGGAAAAAAATGAATAGATTAGTTAAAAATATAAAAAAATATTAAAACAATACAGTTGCAGTTTTTCATCATTAAAAAACACTGACTTTTTATTATCAAAAAAAATAGCAAATGCTATTTATAGTGAATGTTCACAAGAGTTATTACCTTTAGCGCCTTTTGCTTCCAAAAAGTTTGAAGATGAATATGCTGTGGATTTGCTTGATTATTATATAGAGCAAATAGTTTCTGAAGCATTACAAAATATTGTTTGTATTTAGGAAAATAAGGAAAGAATAAAAAATACAAATCCAGAACTTCCTATTTATATTGATTTAAACAATAAATATGATTCAGAAAAAGTAGAAAGCTTTGACGATGAAGATAAACAAAAAATCTTAGATTTTTTTAAGGAAAACAATTATGAACTTTGCTATATTATTGAAAATAATGTTAAATACTATTTCTTAAAAGATTTAGAATTAAATATTATTGAAAAAAATTATGCAATATCAGTTGTTTCTAAAAACGCTTTTGAAAAAAATTTAGAAGTATTGTTTAAAAACATTAAAAAAGATATAAACGATTGTCTTACAAACTCTGAACCTAAGTTAATTTATGGTGTTGTTAAATGTGCAGTTGATAAGCGTTTTGAATTTTTTATCGAAAAAGATGCTAGTTTTTTTGAGAACTATGATGAAGCTTTAAAAAGCTACATTAGTAAAACTCTTAAAAAATTAGAGGAATGCAAAATGAATTCAACTAAAAATATTTATACAGAATGCGATGTAGATGATGCTTGGGAAGAGATGTTATGTAAATATAATTTAGAATATTATGAAAGATTAGTTGCTTTAAAAATTAATTAACTTTAGTCCTAGGTTGGGATAGTCTTATCCCAACAGGGATAATTCTATCCTTTTTTATTTTACAAATTTAAAAATTTAAAAAAGGAAAATTATGAATTTACAAGAAAAAATAAAAAAAATCGAACAAGAAAAAAAAGAAATTGCTTAAAATACATAAAGATTTATTTGAAAATTCTAATGAAATCGATCTTTATGAACTTATAGTCGCAGGGGAATTTTCAAAATTTTACAAAATTGTGAATGGGAAATATCCTTGTAGAAGTGTAGAATGGGATGAAAGAATGAGATTCGCCCAAGACTATAGCGATTTTTTAGAAAAAATTAAAAATATTGAAGTGTTTCAAACTTTTATCAATAAAAAAGCAAGGATAATACAAATGGCTATAAAGTAGGAGATATTCTTTATTCAAGTTGGGGCTATGAACAAACAAATGTTGAATTTTATCAAGTTGTAGCTACAAGTGAAAAAGCTATTTGGCTTGCTGATATTGAAGCAAACGTAAAAATGGAGCATTGGGGATATGGTAAAAAAAGTCCTTGTAAAAATAGTTTTATTTTTAAACAAAAGGCTTTTAGAACACTTTCAAAATCTCCAAAAGATTCAAGAGATGGATATGCTAAATATCTTTATAGCTATAAAGGCAAACCTGTTTATTTCTCAAATGATTATTGACTTTTTATTGCTAGAGAAGCCTCTCTTGATATCTTTATAAAATTAAAATAAGACTAAATATAACTATAACAAAAATACTTTCAAGGAGAAAAAATGAATATATGTGACACAATATTACATAGTTATTGGAAAACTGAAATCGAATTTTGCGAATGTTTAGATAATCAAAAAAAATGGAACATTTAAAAGAAGAATTAAAAGAATTAGAAGAATTATATGATTTTTGGGCTGCAATTGAGCAAGGTATTTTTGCAGAAAAATACAAATCATTTAAATATAAAGTCTTACACTTTATTTTTAAAGTGTTTTTCCGAAGATAAAATAACCAAACTCTTTTAATTAACCCTATAAAACTCTTTTAATTATTAACCCTAGTTGGGATACAAGTTTATTCCCACTAGGGATTATTACACTTGTATCCTTTTTATTATTAAAATGAAAAGGAAAAATTATGAAAAAAATAAAACAGGAACTAGAAAAAGAATTTTGGGATTTTGTAACTATAATAACGCTATTTTTTATTTGCACAATTATTTTTGCATTAGCCAAATTAGCACCGTTAGCTGCTATTTGTTGGATAATGTTTTTATTCTTTGCAATTATTTATCCTATTAAATGGATAGTTCAATTTATTCTATCTTTTTTAAAAGAAAAAAAAGGAGAATAAAATGGGTACAAGATCTTATATTGCCATGAAAACAGATGAAAATTATGTAGATTGTATTTATTGCCATCTTGATGGATATGTAGAAGGCGTAGGTTATACTCTTTTGCAATATTATAATGATTTTAAATCTGTTAAGAAATTAATGGAATATGGCGACATTATGGCTTTAAATAAAAATCTAAAACAATGTAAAAAATTATATAACAATCAAAGTTGCAAAATACCTTTTGAGCAATTTTTGGAGTTTACTCAAAGTGATGATTTAAGTGATATAGAGTACTTTTATCTTTATACTCGAAAAGGTTGGTATTATTGTAAAGCTCGCAAAGGAAATATCTTAATGCAAGAGCTTCGGTTTAACTACAACAAAGAAAAGCTTTTACAAGATGCAAAACAACATGCATTGAAAAAAATTGAAAATAATGAAATGCTTTGTTTAGATACAAATTTAGCTAAGTTTCTAAATTATGATTGGGAGTTGGCTTTTATAAATCAAGACCAAGCTTATAAATTATTTGAAAAAGAAATAATCAATTTGAAATTAAGTAACAAAGAAATAAATGACACTTTGATCTTGCTAGATATTAAAGTTGAAAAGAACTTAAGTGACGAATACTTATCAAAAGTAATTGCACAAGAAATTTTCAAATGTTATTTAGAAAATGAAAGAAGTGTTAATTTAGTAGGAATTTTCGATAACGCAATTGACAATCTTATTAGAAAATATTTCTTTAGTTATACTGAGAATCTTAACTTCGGTGAAGAAATTACTCTAGATGAATTCATTAAAGAGAAACAAATTGATTTGTTAAAAGCTTATTTTTCAGAATAAAGAAGGAAAATAGATGGAAAAAATTATCATAATTGCAAAAGAATCAGATATTAGGATTTATAAAGATCCTGAAATTGCAAAAACTGATTTAAAAGAATATTTTGATGCGCATGCAAACAAGGAACACACAGATCATAATCATGCTTCAATAGAAAGTTTTATTGATGAACTTTCAGTTTTTGAGAGTACTATTGAATTCTTGGTTGAAGATAATTATGATTTATCTCCTGTAATATTTACAGGAAAAATATACTCACTCTAATTTTTTATATAGCCCTAGTTGGGATAGTTTTATCCCACTAGGGATACTTCTATCCTTTTTTTAGTTTAAATATTTAAAAAAGGAAAAACACATGAATAAAAATAGATTTGATAATTTTGTAGCAAAAAACTTACCACAGGCTTTAAAAAGAGATACTGTTCAGAGCTTAGGCGATAGATCTACATATATTGGATCATCTGATATAGGCGGTTGTCTTAGAAAAGCTTATCTTGATAAAACAACTAATTATGAACACGATCTAGCCACTCTTATTCGTTTTCAAAGAGGACATGTTGCTGAAGGTATTATTGAAAAAATGCTTGATGGGTTAAACCCTACGCTTCAAAAAGAAGTAAAAGTAACAATAGATGGTTTTGATCTTAAAGCTCATATAGATTTTTGCTTAGAAAATAAAGATGAGATTGTTATTATTGAAGCTAAAAGTGTCAATACGGCTGTTGATAAACCTTATGATTCTTGGATTATGCAGGTTAATTTTCAACTTGCCATGCTTGCAACACAAACACAAAAAAAATTAAGAGCATATATTGTAGCTATTAATCTAAATACAGGTTGGTTTAAGTCTTTTGAATTAAATAGCAATAAGGTATTTAAGGAAATGGCGCTTGAAAATGCTCAAGTCTTAGCAAATGCTCTTTTAAATAAAGAAGAACCTGCTCCTAGTAAGCAACCTTACTGCTCAACTTGTCCTCATAAAAAATCATGTCCTTTAATGACAAAAAGAACTGAAGATAATGAGCTTAGTGGTGATTTGCTTGAGATAGGTAAAAAATTAATTGAGTTAAATGTCAAGAAAAAAGAACTTGAAAAAGAATTTGAAGAAAAAAAGACTTTAATCGAAGAGTATATGCAAACTTGCGGAGTTAATAAAATTCAAGTTGATGATAGTTTAATTTCTTTATCAAATAGTGTTACAAGTGTAAGTTTTGATACAAAAGCTTTAAAAGAAAATGAACCCGAGCTCTATGCAAATCTTTTTGAAAAATATCAAAAGACTTCTCAGAGAAAAGGGTATTTAACTATAAAATAGGATTAAAAATGAATAAAAAAATAACAAAAAAACAAATAAAAGAAGCTCATGAAAAAGAGCTGTTTTTACTTTTTAAGGAATTTATCAAGGGAGTTGAAGAATTAGAATTTTTTCTATTTAAAAAAATAAAAAATTCTAAGGAGTTTAAAAAATATATTTCGAGTTTCGAAGATGCAAATTCCTCAAAACTTTTTAGTGATGAAGAATTAAAAATTGCCTAAAAAAATAAAAGGAGCAAAAATGCAATATAAAAAGAAATTTAATACAACAAACAAAAGCTTTAAAATTGCTTATTGCTATATAGTAGAAGCTTTTTGTCAAGATTATTGCTCTGAACATTTAAGATTAGGAGTATTTACTAGTTTTGATGAGGCTTTAAGTTTTATAGCAAAAAGTTTTTATAAAAGCACTAAGAATAATATTTCTTATATAAGAGAAAATGATAATACTTGGTTAATTACTACTTCTAATGATGAAATTAAAAATCAAACCGTTAGAAATAGAATAAGTAATGATTGTTTAAGAGAAGAAGAAATTGATGCAAGAGAAATTCGCATAAGAGTTGATTCTGATAATTTCATTCTTTTAGATGATGGAAGGTTGGCTCAAATTGGAGAGCCTTTTTTTAATGATGAAATAATTTTTTTAAAAAAATAAGGAATAAAAATGACTTTAACACAAGAGATAAAAGATTTTAAAAAAAGTCTTTTAAAAGGTGATTTAGTAATTATTTTAACAAAAGTATCTAAAAATGGATTAAAGAGAAAATTTAAAGTATTTTATAAAAAGGATGACAAATTATTTCCTATTCCTAAAGAACTAGCCGAAAAAGTTAGTGAAAAAAAACTAGATCAATATGATTTGGATATAACTATAATGGGAAGCGGAATGGATATGTCTATAGCTCTTTGGATTCGCATTTCAAAGATTCTTAATTGCTATGATGAGTGCTATAACAATTATAAAAATAGCAAAAAAGAGTTTAATTCTTTTTATTCTAACTGGAATCAATTTATTCAAATTGAACCTCTTATGAAAAAGATATTTAAGCTTTAAATCATTTTTAGAACATTAATTTATCCTAAGTTGGGATAGTCTTATCCCAATAGGGATACTTCTATCCTTTTTTACATTTAAATATAAAAAAAGGAAAATGAAATGGGAATTACTATAAATATATGGAAGGAAATTCCAGAATTAAAAAATTTAAAAAAATATCTTAGCGAGAAGGAAATACTTGGCTTAGATAGTTACGAAGAATGCGCTTTTGGTTCTCAAGAATATGTAGATCGGTTGGTAAGAGATGAAAAAATATATTACTTAAATACCGACTTGGAAAATAGAAATTTTATTTTAAAACAAGCTTTGAAGTTAGAGAAAAATGAAATTAAATCTTTTTTTGCATAGTAATAATTTTATTACTTTTATAAAAGATATGATTTTGTTTTCAATAGGAAAATATTTTGACAAGACAGGCGAGGGACATTATAAATTCTATGAGCAATTGGGAATGTATTATCGTGATTATAGTTTTGATAATACTCAAGATAGAGTTAAATTATTTTTAACTGCTTTAGAAAGAGGTAGTGTTCCTTATGTGTGTTTTTACGAGGATTATTTAAATATTCAATCCATTCGTAACAAAGACATGATTTTGTTTGTTTCTAAGAATGAAAATTTTAGTAGAAATAGCAAATTGCCTATAGAAAGTATTCAAAAGCTAAAAAAAGAATTATTAGAATATATTAAAGCTAATAATTTGACTATCAATTAATTAGCCCTAGTTGGGATAGAAACTATCCCAATAGGGATACTTCTATCCTTTTTTATTTTGCAAATTTAAAAAAGGAATCACAATGAATGCAAATAATACATTGATAAATATCATAGCTGAATTAAAAAAAGAAGTAAGAAAATGTGATAGCTTTGGAAGATATGAGCATCCTTATGAGGCGAAAAATATAAAAATTGAACTTGAAAGTGAAGAAAATGAGGAAAGTTTAAACAAAGTTTATTCATGTTTACAAGAATTATTAGAAATTTCAAATTATGATCTTTCAAAATTTGATACTAGTGGAATTAGGATTGTAATTATTAGAAATAATAATTATTTTGATGAAAAAAGCGAAAGTATAAAGTTTCGTTTTAATAAAGAAAGATTTGTAGGTGTGTTTCATAATTATGCTTGTGATAAGCATAAACCATTTTCTCAACTTGTTTGGAAATTATGGACATATTTACACGAAAAAATAGATAATCCTATGAAGCTTGGAGCTTAATAGAGTAAATAGATAAAAAATTAATGAAAAGGATAAAATATGGGATATAGAGCACATTTTGCTAAAAAATATGATGTTGAATATAGTGATAATAGTCACTTTAAGAACGATGTTGAAGCTTGTTTGAAATTATTACATAAACTTAAAATAGAATATTATTATGATGAAGCTCACGAAATTGAATTTCTTCAAACAAAAGATTTACTTGAGTTAAAACTAGAAGATTATGAGCTTAATGAAGAAGAATTAGAATTCATTCAAGAAGCAATTGAAATAGCTAAGACTGCAAAATATTGCAAAAAATATGGCTATTTAAAAATACACTGGTTTTAAGGAGAGTAAAATGAATAACGGCTTTAAAATTATACCAAGCAAACATTTTGCGGAAAGATTACAAGAAAGAAAAGTTGATCTTAGCCTTGTGGCTTTGATTTATCAAGAAATTGCAAAAAATCCATTTCAAAAAAACTATAAGCTTGTAAACAATAGCTCTGCTATTGTTTTTGCTGTAGATAGAGATAATGGAGTTATTACAATTATCACAGGCTATCCTATTAAAAAAAGGAGTTTGTATGCTTAAAATGATTTTAGGCACTATGAAAGCAGGTAAATCTGCTAAACTTATCGATGAAGCTTCAAATATATTGTTTCAAGATGAAGTTGTTATTATTCGTCCAAGTTGTGATACAAGAGAATTTTTCACAAGAAAATATAAGAATGATGATTTAAAAAACTTCAATTTTGGAAATGAAAACACAAATTTAAGTTTATATAGATTTATTTTTGTAGATGAAGTGCAATTTTTTAAGAAAGATTTTTTAAAGAAAATCATCAATCTTTCAAGAAAAAAAGAAGTATTCATAACAGTAGCAGGTTTGCTTAATGATGTAAAAGGAAATGCTTGGGATAATGTGGAAACACTAAAATCTTATGCAGATGAAATTTTGCATTTAAAAGCAGATTGCGATCGTTGTGGCAAAAAAGAAAGCGCAATCTTTCATATAGGCGATGGTGGTATTAATAATAACTACTTTGTCTTTTGTGAAGAATGTTATAATGTGTAGTTTGTTTTGTGTTATAATTTGTGTATAAAATTACACATAGGAAAACACATATGCAAAGAATTAATTTAACTCTTAATAATGAAACAAGCTTAATGCTTGATGAATTAGTAAAGGAATTAAAAATGAGTAAAACTCAAATTTTAACAGATGCCTTAAAACAAATGCATGAAAAAAAGAAGCTAGAACAAAGAAAGGCTTTATGGATAAAAAGTTTTGAAGCATTTAAAAATGATGAAGAATTCCAAAAAGAACAACTTGAACTTGCTGAAGCAGGAGTAGGTGATGGTATCATCTAAAATTGTTAAATATGGCGAACTTTGGATTGCTGATTTTGAGCCTCAAGTAGGTGAAGAAATTACCAAAAAACGTCCTGCGTTGATTTTAAGCAATAATCTTTTTAATTCTAGCCAAAAACTTGTTTTTGTTGTGCCTTTGACAACTTGGCAAGATAAATTTTATAAAGGAATTTGGTTTTTAAAGATTAATAAGAATGTTGTAAATAATTTAAATGTAGATTCAGCTATAAATTGTTCTCAAATAAAGTCTTTTTCAAAAGATAGATTAATTGAAAAAATAGGTGAAGTTGATGAGAGTATTATGAAAGAAGTTAGAGTAATACTTGATGAAATTTTAAATCCGCAATTTAATTCTTAATTTTCTACTTTTTACACTACAATTAACTCAATATTCATTGTTAAGATATGTTGATATAAAAATGTAGTGTTTATTTAACTCGCCTTTAGGGGATTACTTTTATTCCCTAAAGGGATTATTAGTATCTCTTATTGGCTAATCAATTAGGAGATACAAAAATGTTAACTTATACAAACGAGCTTGTTGTAGCTAAGCTTGCAAGAGCTTTAGCCTATAAAGAAGCTAAAAAAGACAAAAGCAAAGTTGATTTTTTAATAAATCTTTTTAAAAAACAAATCCAAAACTGCATTAAAGCAACAGAACATTTTACTGATCGTGTATTACAAAGATTTGAAGAAATTGAAAATGATACTTTATCAGTTGCTATTTCAAGAGCTATTAGAAACACTTCTCCGCTTCAAAAAGGTGCAGATTATTACATTGCAACAACTCAAAAATATTTTGACGAAGATAGCAATATTGTTGTCGTTCTTGAAAGACAAGGCGAGTTTGGAGCGGTTTTAGTTACCACATATAAAAGGGGACAAGAAAATCTACTTTCAGATGAGGAATTAGCAGAACTTAAAAAAAGAGGAGTTTTATAATGGACATAATATGTATGTTTGGGATATTTAGTTTAGTTTATGTTTTAATTTGCCTTTTTTGCATGTTAATTATGATGTGCTTTGGCAAGTTAAAGCCTATGAGCTTATTAAGATTTTTAAGATTTTTCTTAACAGTACCTTTGGTATGGATAGAACTTATTTTAGAAAGGAAAAATAAATGAGATTACCGCAAATGAAAATAAGAACAATGAAAAATTTAAAGAAAATCCAAATTAATGGATGTTCGTATCAATGTTCTAAGGTTATAGAAAAATATAAACTATCCAAAGATGGAATAAAAGTAATTGACTATAATCTAATAGGTTTTGTGGTTGAAAAAGATAAAGAAATTATATGGGTAGATAATGTTGAAGCAGTTTTATGGGTTGATAATAGCGATCCTAAAAAACGACAATATTGGATTGAAACTTCAGCTTATGCTGAAGATTTCTTTTTAGAAGAACCCATTTCATTTAAAGATTATATGAAAAGTGTTGCATAATCATAAAGTAAATATTAACTTAACCCTAGTTGGGATAGAAACTATCCCGCTAGGGATACTTCTATCCTTTTTTAGTTTAAAAAAATAGAAAAGGAAAAATAATGTCAGCAAATATGTTAAAATCAATAAAAGAAGCAAATCAGGACTTTGAATGGTATCCTACAACCGAAGAAATGATTAATTCTTTAATAAATGGAATAAATGAAAAATATTTAAAAAATGTTTTGGATATAGGCGCAGGTGATGGTAGAGTTTTAGATATGTTGGCTAATAAACTATCTGTTGATAAACTTTACTCAATAGAAAAATCTGAACCTCTTATTCAAGCAATGTCAAAAGAAATTTTAAATATTGGTCGAGATTTTTGGGAAACTAGCCTCATTGAAAAACAAGCAGAATTAATTTTTTGCAACCCTCCTTATAGTGAATATGAAGATTGGATGGTAAGAATTATCAAAGAGGCTAATTTTGAAATTTTAGCTTTTATTGTTCCTATGCGTTGGAAAGAAAATATTTTTATTCAACAAGCTATTAAGCAAAGAAATTTAGATTATAAAATTATTGATAGTTTTGATTTTCTTAACGCTGAAAGAAAGGCACGAGCTAAGGTTGACTTGATTATTTTTAAACCAAAAAATGATTACAAGGATTCTTTTGAACTTTTCTTAGAAGAGCAGTTTGGATTTAAAATGCCAAATGATTATTTTTCTAAAATAGAAATAGAAAAAAAAGAAGCCGATGAACTTCATTTGCAATGCAATATTATAAAAAGTGAAGATTTGATTGATTTTCTTCTAAAAAAATATAATGAAGAACTCAAAATTTATGTTGATAGTATCAAAAGCCTAAGTAAAGTAGACGGCTTGATATTTGAATACCTAGATGTAGACAAAAAGAAAATCTTAAAAGGTTTAGAAAGTAGATTAAAATATATAAAAGCTATTTATTGGGATGAATTGTTTAAAAAACTATCTCCTATTAGCTCAAAAGTTATCTCAAGGATTCGTACAGATTTAAGCAGCTCTATAATAACTAAAGCTCATATAGAATTTAATAGAGGTAACATAGAAAGTGTTCTTTATTGGTTTACAAAAAATATCAACGAATACATAAAGCTATCTTATCTAAACTTTTTTGATAGCCTCTCAAAAGAAAACAATGCTTTTTTATATAAGAGCAATGAAAGATTTGACTATGGTAATTGGCGCTATAGAAAATCAGAGTATGATGATACTAATAAGTTTGAAAATTTTAAACTAAAGTTAGATTATCGCATTGTAGTGCCATATTTAGCACAAGTAGATTATTGGAGATATAACGAACGAGCAAATGAATTTATGCAAGATTTAAAAGTTATTGCGAATAATTTGGGGTTTTCGTTTAATTGTGAACATAATTTTAAGTTTAATGCAGGAGAAAGTAATTCTTTTTATTTGGATAATGGAATTAAGTTTTTTGAGTATAAAGCTTATAAAAACGGAAATGTTCATTTTAAATTTTCTCAAGATTTTATGGCTAAACTTAATTTAGCTGTAGGAAGATTGAGAAATTGGCTCACCAAAGAAGAAGCGAAAGAAGAATTTAAAGATGTTAGCGAAGATATTATCAATGAAATATTTGATAAACCATTGTTGCTAGATTTTAAAAATATGAAATTACTTTCTTTTTAACTACTTATACTCTAGCGAGATAATTTTATTTTGCTAGAGCTTTTCTATCTTTTAAAAAAAATACAAGGAAAAAATTATGATTGAAAAATTAGAAGAATTACAGTGCGATTTTACAATTATTCAAAATAATTCTGAAATTCCTGCTATGGCAAAAAATCCGTTCGAAAAAAGAATTATAGAGATTTTTTATGAAATGGACTTTCAAGTTTTGCAAGCAAAAGATTTAAATAACAATACAATTTACTTCTTATGGGATAATCAGAGAGAAAAATATTATCTTGAAAATAAGCTAAGAGAAAATTATTTAGCTAGCGTATTAAAAAAAGAAGGTTTAATTTTTAAAGATCAAGGAGATTATTGCTTAGTTGATAATTTTAAAATTATTGATTGTTTTAGCTCTAGTTCTTTAGAAATTTTAATTGATTTTATTCCAGATGACTATTTTGAAGATTATGAAATTGAATTTGTAAAAATGTCAAAGGATTTAATCAAGCACTATGGTTTAAATAATGTAGCAAATGAAACTGAGATTAATGCTTTATCTTATGCTTTACAAGATTGTTGCACAATGTATTGCAATCAAAATAATAAAATTGGTTTAACAAGTGAGCAAATTGATGATTTCAAAAAACATATTATTGAGCGCTATGTCAAGGGTGATAATGAGCCTGATAATATGCAAGGTGTGGAAGATATAGTCTATAGTCTTCATTATTCAATGATGATAAGCTTAATTCCTGTAGAAATCATTGATGAATTAGATAGAGATCTTGCCATTAATAAAGTTGAAATGAGCATTGATGGCAACTATCAAGTTTCTTTTTTGTGTGATGATGTTGATTCTTTTTTAGGAAGAATTAAAGAATATATTATGTTTGGTGGAGAGCTTAATGAATATGCAAAATTTTGTATCAAAAATACAGATAATTTTTATGAGTTTGATTTTTTAGATGGTATTTTGATTACAGAGGATATCTTTAATGTTAAAAAACATATTGAAAATGCCCTAAATGATGAAATTCAAAATAAAGAATTAGCTCTTAAAATTTGTTCTGATCTACTTGCTTACCATCATTCTTATCATAAACCTTATCTAAAAATTTGTCTTGAAGATATTAAAGAAATAAAAAACCTCCAAAATAATGAAGGTAGAAAAGAATTTTTAAAAGATTTATTACATATTGAAGATGAGGAATTTGATGTATTTGAAGAAGTTATAAAAACTTATTAAAAAATAAAACAAATCTTGCATTAATCTTTTTAAGAGTAATGCTAATATATAAGGAGAAATAATGAAATATGATCTTGAAAGACTTAATAATATTCCTATTATGGATGTGCTAGAGTCTCTAGGTGCGCTTAGAGATAGAAACAAAAAGATTATCCACTGCTTTAATATAGGAGCACATAAAAATAATGATAACAATGCTTCTTTAGGCATTTATGAAAACACAAATACTTGTCATTGTTTTGCGTGCGGAGTAGGTGGAAATCCTGTTAATGTTGTAAAAACTATGTTTAATGGCAATTTTAAAGAAGCTTGTGAATACTTGCACTCTCAATTTAATATTCCATTTTTAAATGGAATACAAGCAACTTATAAAAAGATATTAGAAAAACCACAACCTAAGGCTAAAGATTATGTATTTTTTGATCCAAACAAAGAATATGTAGAAGTTGAAAAATTAGCTTCTTTTGTGCAAAATTATTCAAAACTAACAAAAGCGCAAAAGCTAAAGTTAATTTATACAACCATCTATCGCTTTTCTTTATCAACTGAACAAAAGGCAAAAAACCTCTACTATTTAAAAAGAGGAATTAAAGATTTGAGTTTAGTTGAAAAAATAGGTTTTTTAAATTTTAACAATATCAAGGAGCTTGAAAATCTTCTAAAAAAATATTTTCCTATGGAAGATTTAATTGAGTTTAAGATTTTTAACAAAGAAAAACAAACTTGGAGATATGCTTTTAATGTAGCTTTTGTTCCAAATTTTGATCTTTATTCAAATATGATAGTTAGTTTTTCTCTTCGTGCTATTGATAGCACATACAATGGAGCTAAAGAAGTAAATATTTCTTGTAGCAATATTGTTTTTGCAATGCCTTTTGGCTTAGAAAATAAACTATTAAAAGAATGCGAAAAAGTTGTTATTACAGAAGGACATATTGATTGTTTATCTGCAAAAAACTACTACAGTCAAGATTCAAAAACTTTATTTATTAGTTTCGCAGGAACTTTTAGTTTTAGAGAAGAGATACTTACTATATTTAAAGGTAAAAAAGTTGTGCTTTGTTTTGATAAGGATGAAGCAGGATTAAATGGAGAAAAAAGTTTAAGTGAGAAATTAAATCTTTTAAAAATTACAAACTATAGTCTTACTTGGGATATAGCATTTGGAAAAGATTTAAATGACTTGCTTTTAGCAAATAAAATGAGCAGTATTAAAATTTCTGCTTAATTAAAAGGATTAAAAATGAAATTACCTATTGATATAAGACATAGAAATAGATGATCTAACTTTAGAGTATGATGAAGTTTTCGAATTATATACAAAACTACCTGATAATGATAAGTTTTGGTTTTTAAATGAACTAGTAAAACTTGAAGGAATAGAGTATCTAATTATGGATCTATTAAATGAATGTAGTGATGAAGAATTAACAAAAATTAAAAAAATAATCAAGGATTATTAAGATGAAATTATTGGTATGTGGAGGAAGAGATTATAAAGATATAGAGCGTTTCAATAAAGAAATGGATAATATATTTTCTCTATATCAAAATCAAATCGACACTATTATTGAAGGTGGGGCTAGTGGTGCTGACAATATGGCTAAAAATTATGCTTTAAAAAATAAGATTAATCTTATTGAAGTAAAAGCTAATTGGCAACATTTTGGAAAAGCTGCAGGTCCTATTAGAAATAAAAAGATGTTATCAATGCTAGATAATAATGATTGTGTTTTAGCTTTTTGGAATGGTATTTCAAAAGGAACAAAAAATATGATCAAGATAGCTAAAGATAAAAATATAACAGTGATAGTGATTAGCATATAAAGAAATCACAATGAAAAAAATAATTAAAAATGCAATAAAGGATTAAAAATGACAACAAAAAAACAAAGAAATTTATGTATCGAAGAACTAGCAAGCAGAGGTATTTATGCTTATGAAAATAACGGTTTAGTTATTGTAAGTATAGATGAGATTGATCAATCTTTTATCTTACACGATGAAGAAGTTATTGCTAGAGCTCAAATACTTGAACAATTATAAAAGAGATTAAAAATATAAAAAATACAAAGGATTAAAAATGAGTTGTAAATCGATTACTAATATAATTCACGCTGTTATTGATGAAGATTTTAACAAAAGCATCAAAGGGTATAGTTTTAGCTCATTATACGGGCAAGAAGGTTATAATATCTTATTTGGTATTAAATCTTTAGCGGGAGATGAGTTTTGGGAAAAATATCCACGATATAAAGATTTTGTTGAAGAAATTTTTATCAATCATGTAAATTTACTAGATAGGGTTGATTATGAGGGCACTGCCGATGCTGTTTTTTATAAAATAAACAATAAAATATTTGCTTGTGTAAGATGTGGAATTGATGAAAACAATTTAGTATATTTTGCTAATAATGTTTTAATTGATGAAAAATTTATTCGAAATACAAGTTTTATTAACCCTATGAGTTTTCTTATAGATGAATGCACTTTTAAAGAAGCTATTATTTCAATAAATAAATATATTGAGTATAAATGCACTGAAAAATCTAATGAAATAAACAATTTAACAAAAGAAATTACAGACAAATTTGTTGAATTTTATAAAGTAAAAACATTAAAACCAAATTTTGATTTTAGTAAATTTGATGCAATGTTGTTTAGTTTGCAAGAAAAAAATACCATTTAATATGATGTTTTATTCTTGCTATAGGTTTATTTAAAAAAATATTATGAATTATGATATAATCAAGGAGAAATACATGAAAGGTAATATGATGAAAGATTATTATGTTTCAGAAGGCGTAAAAGCTTTGTTTTCTATTTATTTTAAAGATCAGACCGAAGAAAATTTCCTTAAAGCTCTTAATGAGTTTGGTAAAGAAAATCAATTAAACTCTCAAGAAATTAAGGATGAAGCTCTTAGAGAAATTAAAGAAGAAATTTCTAAGTTGGTAACTATTGATCTTTTAAATGCTAAAATTGGTACAATTGAAGCTAAAATAGATAGAGCTGAAACTTTATTAAATACTAGAACTGATAAACTTGAAGTTAAGATTAAAACATATGTAATTTTTATTGCTGTTTTAATGTTTATTTTACAACCTACTGTTTTTAATTTTATTAAATCTATTTTCAAATAATTTTTTAGAGAAGCAAGGCTTTGTTCCTTGCTTGCTCAACCCTTTTTTCTTTTAAAGTTCTTTACGAAGAATTTCAAAAGAAAAAATTTACTTTTGTTTTTCTTTTTAAAAAAATATAATTATTTTTTTTAAAGATAACCTTTGTTTATTTTTTGTTTTTTAATTTTTTTAAAAAAGTCTTGCGCTTCATCATAACTAGAAAAAACATTATTTCTTTTTCCTGTATAACTTTTAAAGCGTATATTTCCATAGATTCTTTCAACTATATACTCTTCAAATAGGGTGGCAATGATTTCTATACTATAATAGCGAATATTACCCTTTTTTGTTGTCTTGTGTAATAACACATTATTCATTAAGAGCCTAATTAAAAATTATTTATTTTATTTAAGAAATCATTTTTAAACATTTTTTCTATAGCAAGTTTAATCATTTGATTGATTTTTTCATTTTCTTTATTTGTATTAGAAATTTCATCTTTATAAGCTGGAAGCATCATTTCTATCATTTTTAATGTTTTTTCATCAAATAAAACTCTTTTTGAAATTAAACTTCCATTTTTATTTAAAATCTTACTATCACTATTATTATTTTGAATATTTTCATTATTTATTGTATTTTTTTCCATTTTTAACCTTTATTTATCAAAATATATAAATTATATCATATATTTAATTAATTTAATC